>NZ_JBEYWV010000012.1:0-25803 GCF_040644575.1 Streptomyces sp. NPDC046939 | reverse complement strand
GGCGCCCTTGCGACGGGCCGCGCGAGCAACGCGAAAGGCCCCCCGCTCTCACGGAGGGCCTCTCGCTGTCTGTGCGCCGCCAGGGACTCGAACCCCGGACCCGCTGATTAAGAGTCAGCTGCTCTAACCAACTGAGCTAGCGGCGCCTGCTGACCTGCATAACTTTACCCGACCGTCCGGGGTGCTCCTGACCACTCGACGCGCCGAGGTGCCGAGCGATTTATACCGATTTCCACCTTTCGCACCGTCAACATGCGTTATGCGTAGAGAGTTGAGACGCTTTCCGCGTGCGAAAACGTGGCTCAGAAGTTCAGCAGCCGGCACCGGAGTGTGAGGGGAATCGCATGGATCACATGGAGGCGCCGGTCTTCCTGGAGACCGACCCGCCGAGCGACTGCGACTGCACGGGCTGTGCCCAGTGGCGCGGCGCCTTCACACCCCTGCCGCGCACCAGACTCAGCCCCCGGCACGCCCTGGCCGTCGCGGCCGCGGCCGGCACCGTCATCAGCGCGCTCCCCACGGCGGCGGCCGCCGTCGAGCACCACGAGGCAAGACCGGGCGACCCGGACCCGGCCGGCGGCGCGAGCACCCCGCAGGGCGGCACCAGCCCCCTGAACGGGGCCCCCGGCGCCCCGGGCGTCACCGCGCAGACCGTGCACCTCACCACGCAGAGCGCCCTACGCGCCACGACCCGGGCCGCGATCATCGACCGCGCGAAGGAGTGGGTCGCGGCGAAGGTCCCGTACGACATGAACAAGTACTGGCGGGACGGCTACCGCCAGGACTGCTCCGGGTACGTCTCCATGGCCTGGGACCTGCCCCGCAACGAGTGGACCGGCAGCCTCGCCGCCTTCGGCACCCGCATCACAAAGGCGGAGCTGCAGCCCGGCGACATCCTGCTGTTCCACAACCCGGCGAACCCACAGCGGGGCTCGCACGTCACGATCTTCGGCGGCTGGACCGACTCGGCACGGACCCGCTACATCGCCTACGAGCAGACGCGCCCGGGCACGCGTACGCAGTCCACCCCGTACGCGTACTGGAACAACTCCGGGCGCTACGTCCCCTACCGTTACAAGGCGCTGATGGCGGACGGCGACCTGGGTACGGGCTCGGGCCCGGGCGCGGGCATCGGCTCGGGCGCGGGGGCGCAGGCCGCGACGGCCACGAGGTTCCCCGGTGTGACGTCCTTCGGGCCGGGCGCGAACAACGCCTACGTCACCCGGCTCGGGGAGCTGCTGGTGGAGCGCGGCGGCAAGCGGTTCTACCGGGAGGGCCCCGACTCGCGCTGGACCGACGCGGACCGCAGGGCGACCCAGGCGTTCCAGCGGGCGCAGGGCTGGACGGGCAGGGACGCGGACGGGCTGCCCGGGCCGGTCACGTGGTCGTACCTGCTCAACGGCAAGGGCAAGGACATCCCCGCCGCGGGGGTTTCGGGGACGAAGGGGGTGCCGCCGTTCCCGGGGGTGTCGAAGTTCCGGCCCGGCGCGTCGAACGCCTCGGTGACGCAGCTCGGCAAGCAGCTCGTGAAGAAAGGTTACGGCGGCCACTACAGGAAGGGCCCCGGCCCGCGCTGGAGCGAGGCGGACCGCCGCAACGTCGAGGCGTTCCAGCGGGCCCAGGGCTGGACCGGCAGGGACGCCGACGGATACCCGGGCCCCGAGACATGGCGGCGGCTCTTCTCGTGACGGCGCTGTGCGGGGAGCGGGCGGCGGGCGGGGGAGACGACAGCACACCCAACGTGGAGACGAGGACCAGGATGAGCACGACGACCGACCGGTCGGCACCGATCGCGGGGCCGCCGGCCCCGGCCACGCCGGACGAACCGGCACTCGAGAAGAGCGCCGGGCCCGACCTCGGGGTCGGCGAGGTCCTGGGGCGCGGGGCCCGCGTCATCCGCAACGAGTCGACCACCGAGATCCCCGTCCACCTGCTGTTCCGTGACGACCCGGAACCCGTGGCCGTACCGGTGCGGGCCGCGGTCGTGGGGACGGGGACGCGCGCCGGGAGCGGGGCCGGGGCTCGACCCGAAACCCGGGTCGATGACACCACCCACCCGCACCCGCACCCGGACGGGGCCCCGGGGCAGGACGTGGACCCGGCCCCCCGGCCCCCCGCCCGGACCGCCCCCTCCGTCGATCCCGACCTGGTCGAACGGCCCGGTCGGGCGCTGCCCGGGGCCGTTGGAGTGCTCGGTGGGCTCGCGGGGACGGCCGGGGCCGCGGCCTCCCTCGGCTGGGCCGGGGTGCTGCCCCGCATCATGACGAACGTCGCCGGGCTGCCCGGGTACGAGGGCGTCGGGCTCGGCCCGTACCAGTGGGCGGCGCTCGCGGGCTCCGGCGCGCTCACGCTCCTCGGCTTCGGCGGGCTGACCCGCGCCCGGGCGGGGCGCGCCGCGGTGCTCAGCCTGTTCGGGCGCTACCGGGGCAGTGTGCGCAGGTCGGGGCTGCTGTGGGTGAACCCGCTGCTGCTGCGGCGCCGCGTCGACCTGCGGCTGCGGCACTGGCGCAGCGAGGGCATGACGGCGGTCGATGCGCACGGGGTCGCGCTGCGCGTCGTCGTCCTCGTCGTGTGGCGGGTCAGGGACACCGCGCGGGCGGTGCTCGGGATCGAGGACCACGAGGAGTACCTGCGGGAATGTGTCGAGGCGGCTGTGGCGGGGGTGCTGTCGCAGTTCCCGGCCGACGCGCTTGCGAACGGCTCGGCCCCGGCCGACGGACCCACCCTGCGCGACACCGAGACCGTCGGCGACCTACTCACCCGGCGGCTCGCCGCCGACGCGGAGGCGGCCGGCATCGAGGTGTTCTCGGCGCAGCCGACCCGGATCGAGTACGCGCCCGAGCTCGCGGCCGTGATGCGGCGCCGCCGGATCGCGGCGCTCGACGCGCAGCACAGGGACACCGTGCTCACGTCGGTCGTCGACTCGGTGGAGGAGACGGTGGCGCGGCTGACCACGCGGGGCCTGGTCGACCTCGACGACTACGAGCGCAAGGCGCTCGTCAAGGATCTGACGGTGGCGTTCTACACGGGGCGCGGGGAGTAAAGGGCAAAGCAAAGGGAGCCCGCACTTTTGTATGGACACGGCCAACCGCCGCCCATACATTGGGGGTTGGTCTAGACCTGAAGGCTTGAAACTGAGCTGAAACTGAACACCGCTGTGCGCACAGCTACCGGTACTCCCCACACCCCCAGGAGCGGCAGCATGCGAAACAAGAAGATGTACGCGGCTTTGCTCGGCCTCACCACCGCGGGCGCGTTCGCGCTCTCGGCCGGCGGCGCGAGCGGCCACGGCTACACCGACCTGCCCATCAGCCGGCAGAAACTCTGCGCCAACGGCACCGTCAGCGGCTGCGGCAACATCCAATGGGAGCCGCAGAGCGTCGAGGGGCCCAAGGGCTTCCCGGCGGCGGGCCCCGCGGACGGGCAGATATGCTCGGCCGGCCACGGCGAGTTCGCGCAGCTCAACGCGGCCAAGCAGCCCAATGGGCAGGCGTGGCCGACCACCAAGGTGAGCGGCGGGCAGAGCTACACGTTCCGCTGGCAGTTCACCGCGCGGCACTCCACCACGGACTTCCGCTACTACGTCACCAAGGACGGCTGGGACGACAGCAAGCCGCTGACCAGGGCCGCGCTGAACACCACCCCGTTCCTCACCGTGCCCTACAGCGGGCAGCCGCCGGCCACGCTCTCGCACTCCGGCACCCTGCCCAGCGGCAAGTCCGGCCACCACGTGATCCTCGCGGTGTGGACGATCGCGGACACGGCGAACGCGTTCTACGCCTGCTCGGACGTCACGTTCTGAGCATGATCCCGAGCGCCGCCCGTCCCGTCATGCGGCGGGCGGGCGGCGCGCGGGTGGCCCCACCCTGACCCTCGCCCCCTGATGGTCACAGGCACCCCTCCGGACCAGGTAGTATTTACGTGTCAGCAGGCGCCGCTAGCTCAGTTGGTTAGAGCAGCTGACTCTTAATCAGCGGGTCCGGGGTTCGAGTCCCTGGCGGCGCACCGGCAGTGAGAGGCCCTCCGCGCGTAAGCGCGGGGGGCCTTTTGCGTGCTCGCTCAGATCGTCAGTGACAGCAGGACCGGGGCCGCGCTTCTGTTCAGGTGGGTTGCCGCGTCGTGGAGGCGGTGGGCTCGGTTCAGGGGGAGGGAGAGGGCCAGGCAGCCCACGGACGCGCCTGCCGTGATGGGGACGGCCGCGCAGACCGTGCCGACCGCGTACTCCTGGATGTCGAGGACCGGGACCGTCGCCGGCTGGGTGGCCAGTTTGGAGAGCAGGACCTTTTCGCTGGTGATGGTGCGCGAGGTGAGGCGGGCCATCTTGTGGCGGGAGAGGTGGTCGCGCCGCCCGTTGTCGTCGAGCTGACCGAGGAGGCTCTTGCCGACGGCACTCGCGTGCGCGGAGACGCGGAAGTCGACCCACTCGTTGACCGCGGGGGCCTCGGGCCCGGCCGCGTACTGGGTGATGCGGACCTCGCCGTCGATGTACCGGCTGATGTAGACCGCCGCGCCGACGGAGTCCCGCAGCTCGTCGAGGGTCCGCTGGAGCTTGGCGGTGAGCGCCGCCGCGTTCCCGTCGGCGGAGCCGAGCCGGCTCAGGGTCTCCCCGGTGACGTAGGCGCCGTCGGCGGCCTGCTGGACGTACCCCTCGCGGCGCAGCATGTGCAGCAGGCCGGTGAGCTGGTCGGAGGGGAGGCCGGTGACGCGGGCCAGTTCGGGGCCGGTGATGCCGGTGGCGTGGTGGGCCACGGCCTCCAGGACGCGCAGAGCGTGCTGGACCGACCGGTGCGGTGGCCGCGGCCGGCGGTCGGACGCGTCCTGCTCGTGCTTCAGCGCCACGGCATCCCCCTGCAAGGACCGGTTCCGGACAGCTCTCTCCACGATAGCCCTCACCACCCCCAAGAGGGGCGTGCGTCAAGGGAATTGATGGCGCGTTCCCCCGCTCTCAGCAGGAACGCGCCACCATGGCATATGCCAGAGTCATGCACCGAGTGGGTAGGCGGAAGGCGACGGTAGGCGAAGGCGACGACGTGAGCGGAGCGGACGCGCCGGCCCTCACAGCACCGCGCTGAGGAACTCCCTGGTCCGCTGGTGCTCCGGCTCGTTGAAGATCTTGTCCGGGGTGCCCGACTCCAGGACATGGCCCGAGTCGAACATGAGGACCTGGTCCGAGATGTCCCGCGCGAAGTTCATCTCATGCGTGACGCAGAGCATCGTGATGTCGGTGGTGTGCGCAATGTCACGGAGCACGTCGAGGACGCCTGCCACCAGCTCGGGGTCGAGCGCCGACGTCACCTCGTCGAGGAGCAGCACCTGCGGCCGCATGGCGAGGGCCCGCGCGATGGCGACCCGCTGCTGCTGACCACCGGAGAGCTGCGTCGGGTAGGCGTCGGCCCGGTCGCCGAGACCGACCATGTCGAGCAGTTCGCGGGCCCGCTGCTCCGCCTCGTCCTTGGAGAGCCCGAGCACGGTGACGGGCGCCTCCATGATGTTGCGGAGGACCTTCATGTTCGGGAAGAGGTTGAACTGCTGGAAGACCATCCCGATGTTCTTGCGGACCTCACGGATGTGCTTCTCGCCGGCGGGGACGAGCTTGCCGTTCTTCTCCTCGTGGGTGAGGTACTCGCCGCCGACCTTGATCGTGCCCTCGTCGGGCTTGATCAGCGTCATGAGCAGCCGCAGGATCGTCGTCTTGCCGGACCCGGACGGGCCGATCAGGGTGACGTGCTTGCCCGAGTCGACGGAGAAGTCGAGCTGGTCGAGGACGGTGTTGCCGCCGAACCGCTTCACGACCTTCTCGAAGCGGATCAGTTCGGTGCCGTCCACCGCCGGATTGGGCTGGTTCTTCGAGAGGTTCGCGTCAGTGGACAAGGCGGCGCTCCAGGGATCGCAGGAGGAGGGAGGCGAGGTAGGAGATGACGATGAAGGCGACTCCGACGACCGTCAGCGCCTCCGTGTACTGGAACGTCTTGGCCGCCTCCAGGCGCGAGCGCTGGAGCAGCTCCAGGACGCCGATGCCGGCGAGCAGCGGGGTGTCCTTCAACATGGCGACGACGTAGTTGCCGAGCGCGGGCACGACGCGGCGGATCGCCTGCGGCAGGATGACCGCCGTCCACGTCCTTCCGTACGGGAGGCTGAGCGCGCGGGCGGCCTCCCACTGGCCGACCGGCACGGCCTCGATGCCCGCGCGGTAGACCTGCGCGGTGTACGTCGAGTAGTGCAGGCCGATCGCGACGACACCGGTGGTGAACGCGGAGAACTGGATCCCGGCCTCCGGCAGCACGAAGTACAGGAAGAAGAGCTGGACCAGGAGCGGCGTGTTGCGGATGAACTCGGTGATCGCGCCGACGGGCCAGCGGATGAAGCGGGTCGGCGCCCGGAAGGCGAGCGCCCAGATGAGGCCGACGCTGAAGGAGATCAGCGAGCCGTAGAGGAGGATCTGGAGGGTGACGAGGAGGCCGTCCCAGAAGTGCGGCATGAAGTCGCTGACGGCGGACCAGTCCCAGTTGTCGGCGGCGGTGGCGATCACAGGGAGACACCTCCTCCGCCGCCCGCGGGGAGCTGGGCGGTCTCGTTCTGCTGGCGCAGGCTGAGCTTGCGCATCAGACCGGCGCCACCCTCGGGCCGCTGCCCGATGCCCGCCTTGGTCTTGCGTTCGAGCGCCCGCATCCCCCGGGTGAGGATGAACGCGAGGACGAAGTAGATGACCAGCGTGAGCGAGTAGATCTGGGTGCTCTCGGTCGTCGCGAGGCGTACCAGGTAGGCGGCGAAGGACACGTCGCCGATGCCTAGCAGCGACACCAGGGCGGTGCCCTTGAGCAGCTCGATCAGGAGGTTGGAGAACGGCGGGATCATCTCGGGCACGGCCTGCGGAAGCAGGATGAGCCGCATCCGCTGCCAGGGCGTGAAGCTCAGCGCGACCCCCGCCTCGCGCTGGGCGGGCGCCACCGCGTTGAGGGCGCCGCGGACGATCTCGGCGCCGTACGCGCCGTAGGACAGGCCGAGCGCGAGGACGGCGGCCCACATCGGGACGAGGGACCAGCCCGCGAGCTGCGGCAGGACGAAGAAGATCCAGAACATCAGGACCAGGGCGGAGGTGCCCCGGAATATCTCGGTGTAGAGCCCGGCGACGAACCGGACGATCCACAGCCGGTGCGTGCGCGCCATGCCGACGCCGAACGCGACGACGGTCGCGAGCGCCGCGCTGTAGAGGGTGAGCTGGATGGTGATCCAGATGCCCGGCAGTACCCAGTGTTCCCACAGTCCGGCGGTCATCGGCACAGCTCCTCGGCGGTCAGCGTCGTCATCTCCGCCTTGGTGAAGCCGAACGGCCGGAGGATGCGGAACAGTTCACCGCTCTTCTTCATCTTGTGGATCTCGACGTTGAAGGCGTCCCGCAGCCCGGTGTCGGTGCGGCGGAAGGTGAAGCCGCCGCCGTCGATGTGCTTCTTGCCGTCGACGGTGGGCGCGAACGGCTCGGTGTGCTCCGCCTTGCTGCTCTTCTTGGTGACCTCGCGGGTGGTGAGCGCGGTGCCCGCGAACACGTCGATGCGGCCGGCCTCCACGGCGTTGAGCCCCGCCACCTGGTCCTGGAGGATCACGATGTCGGACTCCTTGTACCCGGCGTCGACGGCGTACCCGATCTCCGCGTACCCGGTGCCGGTGCCGAACTTGGCCTTCGTGCGCACCACGTCGGCGTAGTTGTGCAGCTTCTTCGGGTTGCCCTTGCGCACGATGAACGAGTCCAGCATCTGGTACTCGGGATCGGCGAAGATGACCTGCTGACAGCGTTCCTTGTTGATGTACATCCCGGCGGACACGACGTCGAACTGCTGCGTGTTCAGGCCGGGGATGAGCGAGGCGAAGTCGGTCGCTACCGGCTGGACGTGGCCGACACCGAGCCGTTTGAAGATGACCTTGGCGAGCTCCACCGCCTCGCCGGTGAACTCCCCGTCGTCGTTGATGTACCCGTACGGCACCTCGCCCGCGATGCCCAGCCGTACGGTCCCCTGCCCCTGCAGCCGGGCCAGTGTGTCGCCCTTCGGCACCTGGCTGCATCCCGCCGCCCCCAGAGCGCCCAGTGCGCCGAGCGCACCCGCCCCCGCGAGCAGTGACCGCCTGCGAAGAGTTCGTCTCTCGGCAGGCTCTTTCCTGCGTATGTGAGTTGGTGGAGCCATGGGCGCGCGGCTACCCGACGCGACTCGACTTATGCCGATCAATTCACGCCGCAATCACGTGGGGTGTGGCCCCTACATACGTGGGGTGCGGTCTTGACCCCGTGGGGTGGATGGGGCGGAGCATGGGGCGCATGGCTGACTCAAGCGGCGCGCCCGAGCGGTACATCGACGTCACCCTGACCGCGCGGGGCGTGACCTGCACGGCACGGCTGCTCACCGATCGCGCGCCCCTGACGTGCGCGGCGGTGTGGGACGCCCTGCCGCTCGGCTCCGAGGTCTACCACGCCAAATACGCCCGGAACGAGATCTACGCCCTGTTCCCGCCCTTCGCGGAACAGGAGCCGCCACTGGAGAACCCGACGGTCACACCCATCCCGGGCGACCTCTGCTACTTCTCCTTCAACGGGACGCAGTTGGGGTCCCGCTCGTACGGATACGGGGAGGGCGCGTCACTGGCGGCGGGCGCCCCTGTCGTCGACCTCGCGCTGTTCTACGAGCGGAACAATCTGCTGTTGAACGGGGACGTGGGGTGGGTGCCCGGGATCGTGTGGGGCCAGGTGGTGGAAGGGCTGGAGGAGATGGCGGAGGCGTGCCAGGACCTCTGGCGGTCCGGCGCGGTGGGGGAGACCCTGAGTTTTGCCAGGTCAGCCCGCTCAAGCCCCTCCGGCGCTTGAGGAGCGGGGGCCGGGGCGGAGCCCCGTGACCTGGACCGGATCGGGCCGCGCGATTCCGGCTTCGTACAGCGCGTGAGCGACCCGGAGCACCAGATCGTCCCGGTGCCGGGCCGCCACCACCTGCATTCCGACCGGCAACCCCTGATCCAGCCCCACCGGGACGGTCGCGGCCGGCTGTTGCGTCATGTTGAACGGGTACGTGAACGGGGTCCAGCCGGTCCAGCGCCGCAGGCCACTGCCGCGCGGCACCTCCACCCCCGCCTCGAACGCGGTCAGCGGCAGCGTCGGCGTGAGCAGGACGTCGTACGTGGAGTGGAATTGGCCCATCCGGCGGCCGAGCACCATCCGCGTGTCCATGGCGGCCAGATAGTCGAGCGCGCTGTAGCGGGCGCCGAGCGCGCAGATCTCGCGGAGTCCGGGGTCGAGCAACTCCCGCTGCGCGGGCGAAAGCCGGGACGCGTTGCGTGCCGCCCCGCTGAACCACAGCACGTGGAACGCGGCGACGGGATCGGTGAAGTCCGGGTCGACCTCCTCCACGTACGCCCCGAGCCCGGCGAGCCGCGTCACCGCCTCCCGTACGCGCGCGGCCACCCCCGGCCGCACCGCCACCTGGCCGCCGAGCGACGGCGAGTACGCCACCCGCAGGCCGCGCACCCCGCCCCGCAGCGCGTCGCGGAAGCTCGCGGTGGAGGGCGCCGACGCCGACCAGTCGCGTACGTCGGGGCCGGAGATCACGTCCATCATCAGCGCCGCGTCGGCCACGCTCCGCGTCATCGGGCCGACGTGCGCGAGCGTGCCGAACGCGGAGGCCGGATACGCCGGGACCCGCCCGTACGTCGGCTTCAGCGCGAAGATCCCGCAGAACGCGGCCGGGATGCGGACCGAGCCGCCGCCGTCCGTGCCGAGCGAGAGGGGCCCCGCGCCGACCGCGACGGCCGCCGCGCTGCCGCCGCTCGAACCGCCCGGGGTGCGCCAGGTGTCGTACGGGTTGCGGGTGATGCCGGTGAGCGGTGAGTCGGTGACGCCCTTCCAGCCGAACTCGGGTGTCGTCGTGCGGCCGACGAAGACGGCGCCGTGCTCGCGCAGCCGGGCGACGGCGGGCGCGTCCTCGTCCCACGTGCCCTCCGCGCGTACGGTCCGCGAACCCCGCAGGTTCGGCACGCCGCGCTGCAACAGGATGTCCTTCACCGTCACCGGTACGCCGTCGACCAGGCCGCGCGCCTCACCGCGCCGCCAGCGCCGCGCGCTCGCCTCCGCCGCCGCCAGCGCGCCCTCCGCGTCGACGCGCACGAAGGCGTTCAGCGCGCCCTCCGTCTCCTCGATGCGGGCGAGCACCGCGCGGGCGGCGTCGACGGGGCTGAACTCGCCGTTGCGGTAACCGTCAAGCAGGTCGTGCGCCGTCAGTCCGGTGAGCTCGCTCGTCATCCGCCCCTCCAGGCCAGTCAGTTCCCGGGGACATACCCACGTTTCTTGTCGACTACATTCGTCAGCGCGCGGCCGGACTCCCAGCGCCCGTACAACTCGACGAACTGCTGCCCCAGTTCGTCCCGCCAGCCCACCGTGTCCCCGCTCATGTGCGGCGAGATGATCAGTCCGGGGGCCGTCCACAGCGGGCTGTCCGGGGCGAGCGGCTCGTGCTCGAAGACGTCGAGGGCCGCGCCCGCGATCCACCGGTTGTGCAGGGCGTCCACCAGATCGGACTCCACGACGAGCGGCCCACGCCCTACGTTGATGAACCGCGCGGCGGGCTGCATCACCCCGAACCGGCGGGCGTCGAACATGCCCCGCGTCCGCTCGGTCAGCGGCGCCGCGCACACCACCCAGTCGGCGCGGGCGAGCAGCCGGTCGAGGTCGGCGGGGCCGTGGACCCCGGCCCGCGCCCGGCGTCCGACCAGCGCGGTGATGATGCCGAGCGCCTTGAGGTGGGTGGTGATCGCGTGGCCGATGGGGCCCGAGCCGACGACGCAGGCGCGGGTGCCTGCGATGCGCTGCGTCTCCCGGTGGCGCCACTCACCGGCGGCCTGGAGGGCGAGCGTGCGGGGCAGGTCCTTGCCCATCGCGAGGACGAGCGCGGCGACGTACTCGGCGATCGGGAGGTCGAAGACGCCCCGCGCGTTGGTCACCACCGTGTCGGAGCCGACGAGTTCGGGGAACATCAGCCGGTCCACGCCCGCGCTCGCCGTGTGCACCCAGCGCGGCCGGGGCCCTTCGCCCGGCCACGCCTCGCGCACGGCGTCGGACGTGAAGTCCCACACCAGCAGGGCGTCGGCCTCGGGAAGCAGGGCGCGCAGCCCGGCCGCGTCCCTGGCGTGCAGCACGCGGGCCCGGCCCGTCAACGCGCCGAGCCGGGGCGCGGGTTCACCGGGGGCGGCGTCCAGGACGAGGACGGTGGGCCGGGCGCCGTCCGACACAGCGGTGACATCGTTCCGCAACGCAGCTCCGCTTTCCTTGGTCCGGCAGGTGGATCGACCCGGCGGATCGACTCGGCGATTCCTTGGCACGTTCCTTGACATGCGCGGATTGACCACGCTGGCACCCGAACCTACCTTCGTCAACGGAGGACCTGCGTCGGCGCGTTTCCTCCTCTCCCCGCAGTACACCGCTGTTCCCCACAGTCCCGACGTCCCGGCGACGGACCGCCGGCCCAGACCCACCGCACCGGCAGCACGGCACCTCCGTACCTCAGCACCACGGCACATCCCGTCAGCTGAACTTGGGGCATGCTCTATGGACGTCTCTTTCCTGGGAGGACCGCAGCCGCAGCGCGGCCTCGGCGTCGTCGCACCGTTCGACTTCGCCCTCGACCGCGAGCTGTGGCGCTGGGTGCCCGACGAGATCTCCCTCCATCTCACCCGCACCCCGTTCGTCCCGGTGGAGGTGAGTCTCGACCTGGCCCGGATCGTCAGCGAGCACGAGACGCTCGACGAGGCGATCCGGGCACTCGGCGCGGTCGAGCCCGAAGTCCTCGCGTACGCCTGCACATCGGGGAGCTTCGTCGGCGGCCTCGCCGGTGAACGCGCGCTGTGCGAGGCGATGCACCGCTCCGGGGCCCGGCCGTGCCTCACCACGTCGGGCGCGCTCCTGGAGGCGCTCGCCGAACTCGGCGCCCGCCGCGTCGCCCTCGTCACGCCCTACACCCGGTCCGTCACCGAGTCCCTCGCGGAGTACCTGGCGGAGGCGGGCGTGGCCGTCACCGGGACGGCGTTCCTCGGCCTGACCCGGCGGATCTGGAAGGTGCCGTACCGGGACGTCGCGCGGATGGCGCGCGACGCGGCCGGCTCCACCGCCGACGTCCTCTTCATCAGCTGCACGAACCTGCCCACGTACGACGTCATCCCGCAGTTGGAGGCGGAGCTGCGGATCCCGGTGATCTCGGCCAACCAGGTCACGATGTGGGCAGCCCTGCGCCGACTGGGTACGCGGGCCGTGGGGCCGTACCAGGCGCTGCTCGACCCTGCGGCGCGACGCCAGTGGCCCCTGCCGGACCTGCCGGAGGGCGGCCTCCGGCCCGGACACGGCGCTCCGGAACTCCCGGAGGGCCAGGAAGGGTGGGCATAGGACATGACAGCGCTCGGACTTCTCTACCCAGGACACGCGGCCGAGGACGACTACCCGCGCATCGAGATGCTGATGGACAGCGACATCCGGCTGCCCGTCGTCCACACCGACATCGGTGAGGACGCGCACCGCGTCGACGCGCTCCTGGAGATGGGCGCACCGCCGCGCCTCGCCGCGGGCGTCGAGGAGCTCCGGCTCGCGGGCGCGGAGGCGGTGGTCTGGGCGTGCACGTCCGGCAGCTTCGTCCTCGGCTGGGACGGCGCGCAGGAGCAGGTCCAGTCCCTGGCCGTGGCAGCGGGGCTGCCCGCCTCCAGCACCTCCTTCGCCTTCGCGCACGCGCTGGGCGAGCTGGGGGCGCGCCGGGTGGCCGTCGCGGCGACGTACCCGACGGACGTGGCCGACCACTTCGCCGCGTTCCTGAAGGCGTCCGGCGCCGACGTGGTCTCCGTGCGCGGCAGCGGCGTCATCACCGCCGCGGAGGTCGGCACGTGGGGGCGCGAGGAGGTCCTGGCGATGGCCCGCGCGGGCGACCACCCCGACGCGGAGGCGGTGCTGCTCCCCGACACGGCGCTGCACACGGCGGCGTACGTACCCGACCTGGAGCGTGAGCTGGGCAAACCGGTCCTCACGGCGAACCAGGTCACCGTCTGGGAGGCGCTGCGCCTGGTGAACCGGCGGGTGAACGTGCCGGAGCTGGGGGCGCTGTTCAGGAAGGAGCCGGTGGTGCAGGTGTAGCGGACGGGTTCGGGGCGGGGAATAAAGCGGAGCTAGCCTCCGTTACGCCGGGGTCAGCCGAACCGACGTACGCGACAGACGGACGTACGGACCCACGTCTTCAGGAGGACCCCGTGCCGGCCAACCACGACGAGATCCGGGGCACAGCCCACGGCACCGCCCCGACCCCCCTCTCCGTCCTGGACCTGGTCACCGTGGGCGCGGGCCGCACCGCCACGCAGGCCCTGCGCACCAGCGTCGACATCGCCCGCCTCGCCGAGAACCGCGGCTACCACCGGTACTGGGTCGCCGAGCACCACTCCATGCCCGGCGTCGCCTCGTCCTCGCCGGCCGTGATCCTCGCCCACCTCGCCGCCCACACCGACCGCATCCGGCTCGGCTCCGGCGGCGTCATGCTGCCCAACCACGCCCCGCTGGTCATCGCGGAGCAGTTCGGCACGCTGGAGGCGATGGCCCCCGGCCGCGTCGACCTCGGGCTCGGCCGCGCCCCCGGCACCGACGGCGCCACCGCCGCCGCCCTGCGCCGCACCGACCGGCTCAACGAAGGCGCCGACGACTTCCCGCAGCAGCTCGCCGAGCTGACCCGGTTCCTCGACGACGACTTCCCCGACGGCCACCCCTACTCCCGCATCCACGCGGTGCCCGGCCCCGTCCAGGCCACGTCGCCCGGCGGCGTCCAGGACCCGCACCGCCCGCCGATCTGGCTGCTCGGCTCCTCCGGCTTCAGCGCCCGCCTGGCGGGAGTCCTCGGTCTCCCCTTCGCCTTCGCGCACCACTTCTCCGCGCAGAACACGATCCCGGCGCTCGACCTGTACCGCGAGTCCTTCCAGCCCTCCGCCGTCCTCGACAAGCCGTACGCCCTGATCGGCGTCTCCGCGCTCGCCACCGACGACGACGGCACCGAGGCCCGCCGCCAGGTCCTCGCCGCCGCGCTCAACATGGTCCGCCTGCGCACCGGCCGCCCCGGGCTCGTCCCGACGCCGGAGGAGGCGGAGGCGTACCCGTTCAACGAGATGGAGCAGGACTTCATCCGCTCCTGGAACGCCAACGTCATCCACGGCACCCCCGACGAGGTCCGCACCGGCCTCGACGACCTCCAGAAGCGCACGGGCGCCGACGAACTCATGCTGACGGCCAACGCCCACACCAGCGAGATCCGTCTCCGCTCGTACGAACTGATCGCAGACGCGTACGGCCTCCCGCGGGGCTGATCCCGGCGGGGGAGGGGGCAGTAGCGCGGGCCGCGCCACCGCCCCCTCCCCGTACAGGCGGGACGTCGGCGCGTTACCGGTGTTCCGTCAGGAGTTCCGAGATGCGTTGGGCGTCCACCGGTCGCGAGTACAAGTAGCCCTGGCCCGTGTCGCAGCCGATGCGGCGGAGCCGGTCCGCCTGGTCGAGGGTCTCCACGCACTCCGCCGTCACCGTGAGCCCGAGCCGGTGCGCGAGCTGGACCATCGCCTCCACGATCAGCGCGTCGGCGGGCTGCGCGGGCGTGCCTGGCCCGTCCTCGAAGCCGCGTACGAACGCACCGTCCAGTTTGAGGACGGAGACGGGCAGCCGGGAGAGATAGGCGAGGTTGGAGTACCCGGTGCCGAAGTCGTCGATGGCGATGCGTACGCCCATGTCGCTGAGGTCCTGCAACGCCCGCAGGGGCCGCCCGGTGGAGCCCATCACCGCGGACTCGGTGAGTTCGAGCTGGAGGAGTTCGGCGGGCAGCCCGGTCTCGGCGAGGATCCGGGCGACGTCGGCGACCAGGTCGGAGTCCCACACCTGCCGCACCGCCACGTTGACGCTGACGAACACGGGCGGCACGTCCGGGTGCGCGAGCTGCCACGCCCGCGCCTGACGGCAGGCCGTCTCAAGGACCCACCGCCCCAACTGCACGATGGACCCGTCCTCCTCGGCCAGTGTGATGAACCGATTCGGCGTCAGCAGGCCGAACTCCGGGTGCCGCCAGCGCACCAGCGCCTCCACCCCGCGCAGCCCGCCGTCCTCCAGACGCACGAGCGGCTGGTACGCGAGGACGAACTCACCCCGCTCGACCGCCGGCCGCAGCCCCGACGACAGGGCCTGCCGGGTCACACGCCGGGCGTTGCGCTCCGGGTCGAACAGCGTCCAGCGCGCCTTGCCGTCGGCCTTCGCCCAGTACAGCGTGGTGTCGGCGGCCTGCATGAGCCCCATCGGGCTGGTGTCCGCGACGTCCCGCTCGACGACCCCGATCGAGGCGGAGACCGAGAGGAGCTGCCCGGACAGGTCGAAGGGTTCGCGCAACGCCTCAAGGACCGTCTCCGCGAGGTCCGCGAGCTGTTCCGTACCGGTCGAGTCCTCCATGAGCAGCGCGAACTCGTCGCCCCCGAGCCGGGCGACCAGCGGCGCGCCGGTGGCGTGCCGGGCCAGGTCCGCGCAGTGGGTGAGCCGCTCGGCGACGGCGGCGAGCAACCGGTCGCCGACGTGGTGGCCGAGGGTGTCGTTGACCGCCTTGAACCCGTCGAGGTCGAGGTAGCACAGGCCGACCCGCCCGGTCGCGCCCGAACCCTCGTACGCCCCCGCCTCAAGGGCCCCGGTGAGCCGCTCGAAGAACAGGGCGCGGTTGGGCAGCCGGGTCACCGGATCGTGGGTCTGGAGGTGGCGCAGGCCGGCCTGGAGGTCGCGGTGCGCGCTGATGTCGTTGAGCGAGAGGAGCACGACGTCGGCCCCGGGCACGGGCGAGACCGTGATCCGCACCCATACGGAGTGGCCCGCGGCGTGCTTGAGGCGGCGGGTGCGGGCGAGCGGCGCCTGCCGCCCGCGCAGCACCTCGCGGAAGGTCTCCCGGGTACGGGGGTCGGAGCCGAGGTCGAGGAGTTCGGCGGCGACGCGGCCGACGAGCGGCTCGGCGCCCTCGCCGTGCAGCAGGGCGCGGGCGGCGGCGTTGGCGCCGACGATCACGCCGTCACGGTCGACGAGGAGCATCGGCTGGGGCGCGGCGAGGAAGGCGGCGCCGTGGACGGGCCCCGGCAGACACTCGCGCACGTGCTCACTCTCCGTGACGAATTCGGGGCGGGGGTCGGGTGCGGACACCTCCGCCGCGGTCGTGGGCCCTTCGGGCTGTGCGCTCACCGCTCGCTCCCCGTGGTGCGTCGGCCGGTCGCGTGGTGCTGGTGCGGCCGGGGTCCCGGCAGGAAAGTGTGCCGATCATAGAGGCCGGTCGGACGGCCTATCCAGCCTTGTCCCCGGGCGGACCCGGCAGAGGGGCACCGGACCCGCCCTGCCAGATCGTTTCTGCTCGCTCCTTTACGGGCTTCTGCCGCACCCCGACCGTCTGTGACGGCCTGTGATCGCCGGGGGTGTCGCGACTCACTCGTCCGGGCCAGATAAACAAGGCGAACACGGACAAACACCAACACTCTGGGTGGGGTGTCTCACATTCCCCACCCGGAGGTCGACTTGCCGCGCCCCCAGCCACCCGCGGGAGTGGACAGGCCCCGCCTGCGCGCCGCCGCGGCGGCGCTGACCGCACTCACCGCCCTCGCCGCCACCGGTCTGGTCGCCGGGCCCGCCGCCGCAACCCCCTACGGCGGCCCCTGCGCACTGGAGCGGACCGAGGCCCATCACTCCGAGGGCCTCGACACCTGGAACGCCGACTATCCGCGCCCCAAGGAGCGCCTCGACGCGGTGATGGTCTTCCTGTCCTTCCCGGACGCGGACCCGCTGACCACGCCCGCGCAACTGACGTCGGACTACTTCCCGTCCACCAGCGAGTTCTACGAACGGGCCTCCTACGGCAAGTTCACGCTCGTGCCGCATCCGCAGCAGACCTGGCTGAAGATGCCGCGGGCGTCGACCTCGTACCGGATGAGACGGGACTGGGCGCCGGCGGACCGCAGCGCCTACCTGCGGGACGCGCTCGCCGCGGCGGACCCCACCACCGACTTCAGCAAGTACGACGTCGTCTACTTCGTCGCCGACCCGGACGCGCCCGGCGTCGACTCCGACGCGACCAAGGTCGTCAACTTCGACCGGCCGATGCGGGCCGACGACACCGACCTGCGGCGCGTCGTCACCGTCTTCGAGAAGCACCCGCCGGACCGCAACGTCCTCGCGCACGAGACCGGGCACGTCTTCGACCTGCCAGACCTCTATCACCGGCCGTCCGACGGCAAGGGGGACTGGGACACGTACGTCGGGGACTGGGACGTCATGGGCAGCCAGTTCGGGCTCGCCCCCGACCTCTTCGGCTGGCACAAGTGGAAGCTCGGCTGGCTGGAGCCGGAACAGGTGTCCTGCGTGAACCGTACGGGCGTCACCCGGCTGACCCTCGAACCGCTGTCCACGGCGCCGCGCGCGGCCGGGGCGCCGTTCGGCGCGGGCGGCGGCACGAAGCTGGCGGTCGTCCGGACCGGGCCCTCCAGCGCCGTCGCCCTGGAGGCGCGCGGCGCGGCGGGCAACGACGCCACCACCTGCAACCAGGGCGTCCTGATCTACCGCATCCACGTCGCCTCCGCCTCCGGCGAGGGCCCCGTCCAGGTTCTGGACACCCACCCCACCACCTCGGCCTGCCACGGCGACTCGGTCTACCCCCCACTGGCGGACGCCCCCCTGACCCTGGGAGAGAGCTACACGATCCCCGGCGAACACCTCCAGATCGAGGCGGAGAACCGCACGGCATCGGGGGCGTGGACGGTAAAGGTGACGACGGGCTGACCCCAGCAACAGGGACCACGCAAGAAGCCCCCCGCATTCGCGAGGGGCTTCTTACCGTCTGTGCGCCGCCAGGGACTCGAACCCCGGACCCGCTGATGCTGCATCTCCCGGGGGATGACCCCCGGACCCCCAGCCGGTGGCGGGGTCTGATGCGGGGGTGTGCGGTCGCGCGGGCGATCGCTGGCTTGGCGCGGCGCGTGCCCGTGCGGCGGCCCCGGGCCCTGCCCCGCCGGCAACGCAAGAAGCCCCCCGCATTCGCGAGGGGCTTCTTACCGTCTGTGCGCCGCCAGGGACTCGAACCCCGGACCCGCTGATTAAGAGTCAGCTGCTCTAACCAACTGAGCTAGCGGCGCCTGCTGACGTCGTAGACCTTAGCATCCTGATCGGCGGCTGGAGAAATCGATATGCGGACGGCGGCGTGCGCGCCTGCGCGGGCCGCTCGGACGCAGGCCCACAGGAGGACCTCCGGGCCGGGGAGCCAGGGGTGGCGGGTGTCAGGGGCGACGACCCAGCGGGAGTCGGCCCGGGGCTCGGAGGGCGTCGTGGGCGCGGGCACGGTGACCGCGTCGCCGGTGCCGTGGCAGAGCGGGGGCGGCACGGCGGGGCCCCATTCCTCCCAGCGGAGGAGTGAGGGGAGGCGCTGGGCCGTGCCGGGGGCCGTGAAGAGGAGCATGCGGCCGCGATGGGTGGCGACGGGGCCGGAGCCGGGGCCTTCGGCCCAGAGGCGGTCCAGCATCCGCCGACCGAAGATCGCGGGGACGTTCACGACGTCGAAGACGGAGCCGCAGGGCAGCACCACGGGCGCGTCGGGCCGGGACCGCCAATGGGAGAGCGTCGAGCGCGGATACGTTCCTGCGGAGGCGAGCCACGCGGCGCCTTCCGGGGTGACGCCGGTGACGTCCTGGGTGTGGGGGCTGTCGGAACCGTCGCGGGGGGTGCCGGGGACTGGGGCGAAGTGGGGGTGCGCGGTGTTCATGTACACCACGTCTACCGGGGGTGAGGAGGCGGCTGCGCAGAGTTGTCGAAACTCGGGACAGGGGAGGGGTATGCGGAGTATCTTGCCCTTCTGGCATATGCCAGACGATCGTTGCGAGCCCGGAAGCCGTATCTGGCCGGGACCGGCGCTCGGCTCCCGCCCCTACGGAGCCTGCTCCGAACCACTCCGCAGCAGGTCACGCCCGAACTCGACCATCTTCTTCGCGTAGTCCTCGGTCCAGCCCCCGCGCTCCGCGATATCGGCAGTCGTGAGCCGGTCGAAGCGGCGCGGATCGGCGAGCTGCGCCGCCGCGACGGCCTGGAACTCCACGGACCGGTCGGTCGCCGCGCGGAACGCGAGCGTCAGCTCGGTCGCGCGGGCGAGCAGCTCGCGCGGGTCCTCGATGGACTCCAGGTCGAAGAAGTGCTCGGGGTCGCCGGCGGCCTCCGCGGGCTCGAAGATCAGCGGAACGGGCCGCAGCCGCGGCTGCTCGGTACGGGGCCGCTCGGGCTCCGCCATGGTGGTTCCTCCTTGTGCCGGTTGCGGCCCGCCTGTGCCCGGGCCGCCTTCCATTGTCCGACGGGGCGCAAGTGGGCCTCCGTACGAGGGCGAAGGGGCTACGGCGTCCAGGCCACCCGGTGCTCCGAGAGCCGCGCGAGGACCGCGTGGTTCGCCTCCCAGCCGTCGGGGAACTTCACGTCCACGCCGAGCTGCACGGGCTCCGTCGACGGATGCTCGTCGAGGAGTTCGGCGACCCCGGCCCGGCAGACGACGATGCAGGCGTGCCGGTGCCGGGAGGCGAGCACGCACAGCCGCCCCGTCTCCAGGTGGAACGCGGTCGCGTCGGGCCGCCCGGACAGTGGATGCAGCACGACCGTCACGTCGTACTCGCGGCCCTGCAACCGGTTGGCCGTGTCCACGGTCACGTCCCGCACGCCGAGTTCTGCGAGGGCCGCGCGGACCGCCGCTGCCTGGTCGCGGTGGGCGGTGCCGACGCAGATCCGGTCGGCGGTCAGCGGCGCGGTGTCGTCGGGACCGCGCTCGGAGCGGGTGACGCCGTCCCGGTCGAGGAGGCGCCGTACGACGAGCGCGACCGCCCGCACCGCCTCCGGGTCGGTGCGCGGCGTGTGCGCGGGAGGCAGTTCGAGCAGGCCCCAGCCGGCCCGCGCCGCCTCGTCGATGACCCGGTCGGGCCCGGAGCCGTCCGACACCACGCCGAACCTCAGCTCCCGGTCGCCCTCGTCCGTGCCGCTGCGGAACTGCGTGAACGGGTAGAACGCGCTCGACACCAGCGGCGCCGCCGACGCGGGCAGCCGCCACGACACCGGAAGGCGGTGCTGCGGCAGGTCCGGGTTGTGCGCGAGCAGCGTGGACACGGCGGAGGCCGACGGGTCGTAGGACAGGCCCGCCCACTGCTCGGAGCCGACGATCGCGAACGGGTCCAGCTGGCCGGGGTCGCCCACGAACAGCGCCCGTTCGAACAGCCCGGCCACGGCGAGCAGCGCGTCGGACCGCATCTGGTACGCCTCGTCCACGATGGCGTGGCGCCACGGCCCGCCCGCGTCGGCGACCTTCACGTGCGCCCACTTCGCGGCGGTCGACAGGACGACGGGCAGCGGCGCGAGATCGCCCGCCTTGGTCGAGGTGCGGACGAGCGGCAGGTCGTCCAGCGCCTTGTCGTACGCGTCCGGGTCGCTGCTGTGCAGACGGCCGACGGGCAGCTCGGGGTTCTTCTCGTGCAGGCGCAGGACGAGATCGTCGACCTGGGCGTTGGTCTGGGCGACGACCATCAGCGGGCGGCCCGCGTCGGCCAGCTCCAGCGCGGCCCGCACCACCAGCGTCGACTTCCCGGCGCCGGGCGGCGAGTCCACGACGACCCCGCGCGCGTCACCGTGGAGCGTGTCGCGCAGGATCGCCTCGGTCGCGCGCGTGGCGGCGGCCGACGGGCTGAGGGCGGAGCCGATGGGCGTCACGGTGGCGGTGGCGGTCACAGGATGTCCTCCGGGGTCACGGCGTCCGGCAGCGGGGCGAGGGCGTCGGCGCCGGGCGGTCCGCCGTGCGTCCACGGCGTCTCCTCCGGCTCCGGCAGCTTGGGCCCGCCGCGCTGCTCGTGCTCGAACAGCGTCCAGCACACGCGGTCGCCCTTCCGCGGCACGGAACCCTCCTCCGGCTCCTTGCCGCGCCCCATCTTGTCGAGCACGCGCAGCACGATCGCGTCCCGCGCCTCGCTCTCGTAGGCGACGAACTCGGCGGTCTGCGGCTTGCCGTCCAGGGACCGGTACACCTTCACGCGCTCGCCGAGGTGCGGCCGGTCGTCGGTGCGGACCGTGATCAGCGGGCGCGGCCGCTTCTTGTCGTTGTACGCCGCCACGACCTCGGTCACCTCGCCCGCGAACGCCTCCCCGGAGAGCCGCCGCCCCGCCATCACCAGCGGGTCGTCGAGCGCCTCCTGCGCGTCGAGGCGGGCCTGCTCGCGCTCGCGCGTGGCCAGCTTGTTCGCCGCGGTCACCGCGTCGTCGTGGCGCGGCTGCGGCGGCTCGCCCGCCGCGACCCGGTCGCGGTGACCGGTGAACGACCAGCGGTCCCGCGTCCAGCGCTCCGCCGCGCGCGGCCCCTCGGGCAGCGTGCACAACAGGTCCAGGCCGCGCCACACCGCGTCCCAGGTGGGCCGGGTACGGGACTCGACCAGGCGGTGGATCTCCCGCTGGGCGGCGGTCAGCTCGGCGAGCCGCCCGTCGGCCTCGACCGCGTCCTCGGTCGCCGCCAGGCGCGTACGGGCCCGGTCGTAGCGCTCGATGGCCGGGGCGAGCAGCTTGTTGTCGAAGGCGGGGTCCGTGGCGGGCCCCGCGGGCGGGCACAGGAGCTGGCCGTCCGGGCCCCGGCCCAGCTCGGCCCGGAGCGCGGCCTCGGCGCCGGACGTGCCCTCGGGGGCGGTGATCCAGGCGAGCAGCGCGCCCAGGTGCTGGTCCTCCAAGCTGGACTGGCCCGTCGCCCAGTGCCGGGACAGCAGATCCGTCATGGCGAGCAGCAGCGACGAGCCGGGCACGCGCGCCCGCTCCCCGAAGTGCGTCAGCCAGCGGCCCAGCAGCGGCACGTGCGGCGGCGCCGGGTACGGCGTCTCCGGGTCCTGCTCGGCGGTGCGCCGGAACCGCATGGACCGGCCGAGCAGCCGGACGAGCTCGATGCCGGCACGGCTCGGCACGATGATCTGCGGCGCGTCCGCGCACAGCTCGACCTCGACCTTGACCTTCTTGCCGGTCTCCGGGTCGGTCTCACTGCGCTCGGCGGCCTCGACCTCGTCCGCGAACCCGTCCACGTACGGCAGGACGATCTCGGCAAGCTGCGTCAGGAACGCGAAGCGCAGGTCGCGGTCGCGCGGCTGCGGTACGACCAGGAGCCGCGGCGAGGTCCGCTCGGTGCCGACGAGAGCGCCGAGCGGGGCGCCGGCCTCACCCGCCGTCGTCAGCGGCACCAGGACCAGCGGTCGCTGCGACAGGTGGCGATGGCGGACGGTGGCGATGGGCTGGGCACGCCCGGTGGCAGTGGCTTCGAGCCGGGCCAGGTGATCGACGAGGCTCACAGGGCCGCCCCCTTGAACGCCTGGGTCGTGCTCGTGACCGGCTGGGCCGTGCTTGTGGACGGTTGAGCGGCGCTCGCGACCGGCTGGGCTGCACTCGTGCACGGCTGGGCCGCGCTGGCGACCGGCTTGGCCGCGCTGGTGGACGGTTGAGCCGCGCTCGTGACCGGCTGGGCCCCGCTCGTGGATGCTTGGGCCGCGCTGGCGACCGACTGAGGCGCGCTCCTGTCCGGCTGAGCCGTGCTCCTGTCCGGCTGGGCACCGCTCGTGGACGGCTGGGCCGCGCCGGCGACCGGCTGGGCTGCGCTCGTGTACGACTGGGTCGCGCCCTCGCGCGGCCTCATGCACGGGTGGGCGGGCCGTCTCCGTCGTAGTGTCACGCGCCCGCTCCCTTCGCCGTCGCCGCCGACCCGGCCAGGTGCAGCGCCTCCGCGCGCAGGGCCGCCGCGCGGCGGAGCGCCGCGACCGTCGGGTCGTCCGGGTCGCCCGTCTCGCCGCGGGCCGCCGCGAGCACCGCGTCCACCGTGGTCAGGCCGCCCAGCTCGGCGCGGAGCGCCCGGCCGAGCGACGTCACCGCGCCCTCCGCGCGTGCGCGCGCCCGGCAGTGGAACGCCAGCTCGCACGCGGCCAGGCACTCCGGCGCGTACGTGGCGGGCACGGCCTCGACCGCGGCGGTCAGCTCGGCGGCGGGCCGGTCCGGGTCGAGGACGGTGCCGGGCGGCAGCCGGTCCGCGATGTCCTCGATCCGGGTGAGGCGACGCAGCTGGCGGCGCGTGACCGAGAGCTGCTTGCGGACGTCGACGGCGGACGCGGCCGGGAGGTTGGAGAAGTCCTTCGGGCAGACGAGGACGGCGCGGTCACGCACGTGTGCGCCGCTGTCCGGGAGCCGGGCCGCGACCTCTTCGAGCGCCAGCACGTACACCGCCGCCTGGCGGGCCGCCGCGCCCACCTTCGCCGCGTCCGCCGCGCCGTCGATCATCGGGAAGGACTTGATCTCGACGACGGTCCAGGAGCCGTCCGGATGCACGACCACCGCGTCGGGCTCCAGGAAGGCGGGGCTGCCCGCCACGTCGAGCGCGAGCATCGGATGGTCGAGGAACGTCCAGGTGCCCGGCGCCTGAACCGCCTCGCGCAGCGCGAGCGCGGTCCGCGCCGTACGGCCCTCGGGTCCGGCCGCCGACAGATCGGGGGCCCGGATGAGGTCGGGCGTCGGCTCGGGCGCGTCACCGCCCACGCGCGCGTGCACGAGGTGCAACAACTGAGCGCCGCCGTCCGCCTTCACCCGCGCCTCGAACACATTGCCGCGCGCCAGGGCGAACTGGGACTGCCCGAACCCGGCCGGCGCACCGAGCGCGTCCGCGAGCTTCGCCTTGTCCACCCCCGCGCCGTCGAGCAGCGCTCGTCTGTCGCACCCCGGGTTCGCCGCGAGCGCCGCCAGGGCGCGGGCGTCGAGCGGGCGCGGCTGATGATCGGGGCCGCGCAGCTCAGCGAGCCGGTGCCGCAGCCCCGTCACCTGTGTCGTGCGCGGCTGCCTTGCGCTGTCGGGGTATTCGCTCACCCGGCGAAGTCTGGCACTCTCCACTGACAATCGAGGAACGAGTGGCGGAAGAGGCGGCGGGAGCGGCCCGCACCCCGCTCGCGGCCAGCGTGTTCACCCGGTCCCTGATCCGCGCGGCGACCCGCATCACCGGCTTCGCGAGCAGCAGGCCCGCGCCCATCACGGCGGCACCGGCGAGCGCGTCGAAGAAGTAGTGGTTGGCCGTGCCCATGACGACGATCGTGGTGATCAGCGGATAGGCGACACCGGCGGCCTTGGCGTACGGGCTCCGGCCGTTGCGCCACAGCATGATCCCGCACCACAGCGCCCAGCCGACGTGCAGGCTCGGCATCGCCGCGTACTGGTTGGTCATCCCGCCGAGCCCCTTGGGCGCGCTGGCCGCGCCGCCCCACCAGCCGTACGAGCTGTACTGCGCCATGGTGTCGACGAAGCCGTGGCCCGCGCTCAGCAGCCGCGGCGGACACGTCGGCAGCAGCGTGAAGCCGATCAGGCCGATCATCGTGGACGTCATCAGCCAGGTCCTGGCCGCCCGGTACAGATGGGCGCGGCGCCGGAAGAGCCAGATCAGGACGGCCGGGGTGACCACGTAGTGCAGGGAGGCGTACCAGAAGTCGGCCGGGACGCCGAGCCAGGGCTCACGGGTGAAGAGACGGTTCAGCGGGTGTTCGAGGTTGAGGCGGACCGTCTTCTCCGCGCGCAGGATCGCCAGACCGTGGTCCACCGCCGTGCTCACATCGCCCCGGGCGAGCAGCCGGCCCGCGGAGTACGCGCCGTACACCAGGAGGATCAGCGGCAGCTCGGTCCACCAGCGGAGCCGAACAGCGGGTGTCGCCTCCGTGCGTGATGTGTGGTCGATCTGCGACATTCGGGCCGCTCCCCCTCTTCCTCGTCCGGCGGCCTCCGGCCACATTGCCCACCCTAAGGTGTACGAGGGGTGCCGCGTGGCTGACCCCTGACCCTCGTAGACGTCGAGATCAGTCACCGGGTTGCCCGAGGGGCGGCCCGCAACCCGGTTACGCGATGATGGACGGGGCAGCGCCGCCTCTTCGTCCCCTGTTCACCCCGTACGTCCTGCAGCTCGTCAGCTCCGTACGCACGTAGTCGCGAAAGGTCCCCGTATGGCACCGCGCATCCTGTTGGCCCGGCACGGACAGACCGAATGGTCCCTTTCCGGACGGCACACGGGCAGGACGGACATCCCGCTCCTGGACGAGGGGCGGCGCGGCGCCAAGCTCCTCGGCGAGCGGCTGCACGGCGCGCCCTACGACGGCCTGCCCGGCGCCGAGATCCGCACCTCCCCGCTCCTGCGGGCCAGCGAGACCTGCGAGATCGCCGGGTTCGGGGCGCGGGCCACCGCCTGGGACGCCCTCATGGAGTTCGACTACGGCGCGTACGAGGGCCTCACACCCGCCCAGATCAAGGAGCGGCGCCCCGGCTGGTTCATCTGGCGCGACGGCGTCCCCGACGGCGAGACCCTCGACCAGCTCACCGCGCGCGCCGACGAGGTCGTCTCCTGGGCCCGCTCCGCCGACCGCGACGTCCTCCTCTTCGCCCACGGCCACATCCTGCGCACCATCGCGGCACGGTGGCTCGGGATGCCGGTGGACTTCGCGGCCCGCATCCGGCTCAATCCGACGTCGCTGTCCGAGCTGGGGTGGGCTTATGGGGAGGCGGCGTTGGTGAGCTGGAACGAGACGGGGCACCTGGCGGTGGGCTGAGCGGATTCGCGGCCGCGCCGTTTTGAGTGGCTTCGTCGGCGGGTGCGGCTCTCGTCGTGGCTGGTCGCGCAGTTCCCCGCGCCCCTGAAATGCGCACTGCGTGCGCCATTTCAGGGCCCCCGGGGCTGCGGCGAAGCCGCATGCTCC
>NZ_JBEYWV010000011.1:154125-215491 GCF_040644575.1 Streptomyces sp. NPDC046939 | reverse complement strand
GGGGGCCCTGGGGGCGCTGGCCGTGGGGGGGGGCGCCGGCGGGGGGGTACCGCGGGGGGTGTTGGGGGGGGCGCTGGGGGGGCCCCAAACAGGGGGGGGGTGGGGGGGGTGGCGGGGCGCCGCGGGCCGGGCGCGCGGGGCGCGCCGTGGGGGGTGTGGCTCGCGGCGCCACCGGTCTGAGGTGAGTTTCGAAAGTCCCGCCGTCCGCCCGAAGGGCGGGGCCCCGCGGCGTCCGGTGCGTGCGATCGCAAGGCGCCGGAGCGCCCTGACAGCGGAGCTGTTCGGGCGTTTCGGCACCGCCGCTGCGGGAGGGACTTTCGACACACGCCCCAGGGCGCGGGATCAGCCGCCGACGTTCACGTCGATGCAGGCGTAGAACGCGTTCGAGGTGTCCGCGACGTTCCAGACGGCGAGCACCTTCTGCTTGCCGCTCAGCGAGCCGAAGTCGACCTGGTGGGTGACGGTCGCGCCGGGCTTGGCACCGTGGTCGTCGAACTCGGCGATCTTCTGGCCGCCGACGAAGTACTGCCAGGTGCTGGTCGCGTGCTGCGCGGTCAGCTTCCACTGGAAAGCGGCGTTCTTCGCGACGGGGGTGGCGACCCAGCCCTTGGAGTCGTCGTCCAGCTCGGCGAAGCGGCTGTTGCCGCCGCTGCAGCTCGTCAGCCCCTTCGGGCCCTCGACGCTCTGCGGCTCGTAGGTGATGTCGCCGCAGGACACCGTCCCGGCCGCGCACTGTGCCTGGCGGCTGGGCGGGGTGTTGATGTAACCGTGGGCGCTCGCCGGGGAGGCCGGGAGGCTGAGGGCGAGGGCGGGGGCCAGAGCCGCGCCGATGAGCGCAGCGGTCTTCCTTCTGGCGTTCATGTGCACTTCCTTCACTCAGGTCTTCCTGACGGCGCGCGAGATGTGGGGGCGCGCGGTCAGGTCGGCCTCTCGTGGGTGGGGCCAAGAGGCGCGAAGGGACAGGGGAATGCCCGAGCGCATGGGGGCGCTGGGCGGATTCCCGTAAGCGGAACGGCCGTTGTCGCTTGGCCTAGACCATACAAGCGGTCGTGCCCCTGTCAACAGACCTTCGACGGCGAGCGGGGAAGCCCGGACATGGCGAAGACCTCCGCGTGGTGGTTGTCCACCGCCACACCACGGGGAGGTCTCCGGGTCATGAGCGGAGCGTCAGACGCGGCTCCCGCCCACGTCGATGCTCAGGGCGCGGACGAAGGCGTCCTCGGTCTCCGTGCTGAAGAAACCCTTGATGCCGCGCAGGAGCTGGAGCGCCGTACGGACCTTCGCGGGCAGCGGTGTCGGCATGCCCGCGGCCGCCACCGCGTGCTGGTCGGGGGCGGTCCGGGCCGCCTCCAAGTGTGCGTGCGCCAGATTGAGTTCACCGGTCACGGCGTGCCGTACCGCACACGTCACGTCGTAGGAAGCGCTGCGCGAGAGGGCGAGGAGCGACTGGATCCCCGACGTCTCCGCGTCGTCGTGGACCGCCGCGCTCAGATGCCCGCCCGCCCGGTCCAGGATCTTCGCTATGGCGGACAGCCGCCCCGCCTCCAGAACTGCCTGAGGTGCCATGCCGATTCCTTTCATCACCCCGTCCGCCGGACTCGTGTCTCCACGGTTATCACCAGGGTCCGACCGGAGCGAACCTCTTCGCGGGGGCGCACAGCACGCGCAGAGAGAGGGGCGCGGAGCGCCGGGGCGGCGGTTGAGGCACGGGGCGGCGCACACCGTCGCGTCAGCGATGCGGCGGCGCGGCGGGCGGGGGTGGCGCGGCCGGCTGCGGCGGCACCACCGGCATGTCGGGCCGGGTGTCGTGCACGACCCGGGCCAGCCGGAACTCGTACTCGAAGGTCTGGGTCAGCCCCTCGGCGATCACCAGGTAGCCGTCGCCGTGCTCGTACACCGTGCGGCGTTGCAGGCTGGTCGGGTGCCGCGGCTCGAAGGCGAGCACATGGCGGCGCAGGGCGTCGTGCGCCTCCGCGCGCGTGCCGCTCACGTGGCCGGCCGGGCGGGTCACCATGCGCACCCCGCCGAGCCCGCCGCCCAGGCACGTCATCATCAGGCCCCAGGTGGCCCAGGTCGCGTCGTCCGTCACCGCTCCCCCGTACGTCGATCGGTCACCGCACTGTGCCACACCGACCCGCGCGCCCGTGCGCGCCCCCTGTGCGAGACTCGTCGGGTGAAACGGCTTGAGCTCGACGACCTCGTGCGGCTGCGGCGGGCCCGGGACCGGATGGACCGCGACTACGCCGAGCCGCTCGACGTGACGGCGCTCGCGCAGGTCGCGCTGATGTCCCCGGGCCACTTCTCCCGCAGCTTCCGCGCCGCGTACGGGGAGACGCCGTACAGCTACCTCATGACGCGCCGCATCGAACGCGCGAAGGCGCTGCTGCGCCGCGGCGACCTGACAGTGACCGAGGTGTGCTTCGCCGTCGGCTGTACGTCCCTGGGCTCCTTCAGCTCACGCTTCACAGAACTGGTCGGAGAGACCCCGAGCGCGTACCGGGCACGGGTCCACGACGACGCGGTCGCGGTCCCGGCCTGCATCACAAAGATCCACACCCGCCCGGTGAGAACTGGAGAGCCGGGGGCGGGACCGCGGGCCTGAGTCCGCCGGGCAGGCGGCGCGCGCGAGGTGCCCGGGGCTGAAGCCGGTCAGCCCCCGCTGCTCTCGCGGATCTTCAGTTCGTGGCCGACCACGTGGTCCTGGGGCGTGTCGGTCGTCGGGGATTCGATGCGGGTCAGGAGGAGGGTGACGGCGGCGCGGGCGATCTCGCGTTTGTCCGGGGCGACCGTGGTGAGGCTGGGGACGCTGAAGCGGGACGCCTCGATGTCGTCGAAGCCGACCACGTCGAGGTCCTTGGGGACGGCACGGCCCCGCTCGTGCAGGGCGCGCAGGGCGCCAAGGGCGAGGTGGTCGTTGAGGCAGAGCAGGGCGTCCGGCGCGGGATCCGCGTCGATGAGCGCGGCGGCGGCCCGCGCCCCGTCCTGCCAGTGGTAGGCGTCCACGGGGACCACCAGAGCGGTGTCGAAGGCGATCCCCGCTTCCTTGAGCGCCTCGCGGTAGCCGTCGGTGCGCAGCCGGTCGGTGCCCTGGGGGCCCCGCACCCGGCCGCCGATCACGGCGATGCGGCGCCGCCCACGGGCCAGGAGGTGTGCGGTGGCCTCGCGCGCCGCCCGTACGTTGTCCATGGCGACGTGGTCGGTGGTGCCCTCGGCGGGGCGCTCGCCGAGCAGGACGACCGGGAGCGTGCGGTCGCGGGTGGCGAGGTCGCGGGGGTGGAGGGCGAGCGGGCTGAGGATGACGCCGTCGGTGAAGCGGGCGTCGAAGCCGTGCAGCGCGGCGAGTTCGCGCTCGCGGACCCCGCCGGTCTGGTGCAGGAGGACGGTCTGGCCCCGCTGGTCGGCCTCGGTCATCACATGCTTGGCCAGCTCGGAGAAGTAGGCGACGTCCAGTTCGGGCACGGCCAGGGTGATCATGCCGGTGCGGCCCTGGCGGAGCTGGCGGCCCGCGATGTTGACCCGGTAGCCGAGGGCGTCGATCGCCTCCCGGACGACTTGGCGGGTGCGGTCGGAGACATGCTCGTAGTCGTTGATCACGTTGGAGACGGTCTTGGGCGAGACGCCCGCGTACTCCGCCACGTCCTTGATCCTGGGTCTGGCCGCCACGCTGTTCATTCCTTCCGTCTGCCGTCCGCGATCGTACCGAGGATCACGAATCGGTTTCGGGCCGGATCCCGCACCGCCCCGGATATTTACAACGATGTAACCGCCATGGTGCCATGAGCCCCGCACGACAGCAGCAGCCCCCGGAGGCAAGGAGCACCATGCCCGTCCCGCACCACCAGGACCTGCCGCGGCCCGAGTACCCGAGGCCGCAGTTCGCCCGTGAGGCCTGGCTCAATCTGAACGGTGAGTGGCAGTTCGAGATCGACCGCGCCGACACCGGCCTCGAACGCGGACTGCGCGAGCGCGAGCTGTCCGGGCGGATCACCGTGCCGTTCTGCCCGGAGTCGGAGCTGTCGGGGATCGGCGACACCGACTTCCTGGAGGCGGTCTGGTACCGGCGGACCGTGACCGTCCCCGCCGAGTGGACGGATGCCCGGGTGCTTCTGCACTTCGGAGCCGTCGACCATGACACCACCGTGTGGGCGGACGGCGTGGAGGTGGCGCGGCACCGGGGCGGCTTCACCCCCTTCACCGCCGACCTGAGCGAGGTCGCCGCGCCGGGCCGCGAGGTGACGCTCGTCGTACGGGCCCGCGACACCCGGCACGGCCCGCAGGCCCGCGGCAAGCAGGCCACCTGGTACGCCAACACGCACTGCCACTACACCCGTACGACCGGCATCTGGCAGACGGTGTGGCTGGAGCCGGTGCCGCGCACCGTCGCCCTGAAGCGCCCGCGCATCACGCCGGATCTCTCCTCGGGCTCGTTCTTCCTGGAGCTGCCGCTGACGGGGAACGCGCCGGGCCACCGGGTCCGCGCCACCCTCGCGGACGAGCGGGGCACGGTCGCCACGGCCGAGGCCCGCGCCGATCTCGACCTCACCCCGCGCCTGGCCCTCGCCGTCCCCGCCGACCGGCAGCGCGTGTGGTCGCCGGCCGACCCGCACCTGTACGACCTCGCCTTCGAGGTCCTGGACGCGCAGGGCGGCGTGGTGGACCGGGTCACGTCCTACGCAGGACTGCGCTCCGTCTCCCTCGACGGCAAGCGGCTCCTCCTCAACGGCGAGCCCGTCTTCCAGCGGCTCGTGCTCGACCAGGGCTACTACCCGGACGGCCTGATGACCGCGCCGAGCGACGAGGCCCTCGTCCGCGACATCGAACTGGGCCTCGCCGCCGGGTTCAACGGGGCGCGCCTGCACCAGAAGGTCTTCGAGGAGCGGTACCTGTACCACGCGGACCGGCTCGGCTACCTGGTGTGGGGCGAGTTCGGCGACTGGGGGTGCGAGGTCGGCGTCCGCGACGACAACCAGCGGCCCGACGCCTCCTACGTCACCCAGTGGCTGGAGGCCGTCGAGCGCGACTACTCGCACCCGTCGGTCATCGGCTGGTGCCCGCTCAACGAGACGTACCAGCACCTGCACGACCGCATCACCCAGCTCGACGACGTGACGCACGCGATGTTCCTGGCCACCAAGCAGGCCGACGGAACCCGCCCGGTCATCGACGCCTCCGGCTACGCCCACCGCGTCCCGCACACCGACGTCTACGACTCGCACTGCTACGAGCAGGACCCGGCCGAGTTCGCGAAGATCATGGCCGGGCTCGCCGAGGACAAGCCGTACGTCAACGCCGCTCCCGACGGACGCCCCTGGTCGGTGCCGTACGCCGGGCAGCCGTACTTCTGCAGCGAGTTCGGCGGCATCTGGTGGGACGCGCAGGCCGCCGCGGAGGCGTCGGGCGAGGAGCGCGACGAGTCGTGGGGCTACGGCGAACGGCCGCGCAGCGCCGAGGAGTTCGTGGAGCGGTTCATCGGCCTGACGGGCGTGCTGCTCGCCGACCCCGACATGTTCGGCTACTGCTACACGCAGCTCACGGACGTCTTCCAGGAGCGCAACGGCGTCTACGGCTTCGACCGCACCGAGAAGGTCGACACCAAGCTGCTGCGCGACGCCCAGCTCCGGCCGGCGGCCTTCGAAGGCCCGCGCTAGTTCTTCGTACCCCTTGTTTACATCGATGTACGTTCCGAGGTGACGGCGGCGGCCGAGGACGCCGCCGCCGTCGCCCGGGGAAGGAGCCAGATGACCGGCACACCCGCACCCGTCGGTCGCCCCGCGCTCACCAGACGACGCGCGCTGACGGCCGCGCTCGCCGCCGGGGCCACGGTCCTCGGCGCCGGGGCGCTCAGTGGCTGCGGCAGCGCGCTGGCGGCCGACGAGTCGACCGTCCGCCTGTGGGACCTGTTCAGCGGGGCAGACGGCGGCCTGCTCAACGACATGGTGAAGAAGGCGCGGCCCGGCATGCCGGGGACGCGCATCGAGCGCACCGTCCTGGAGTGGGGCACCCCGTACTACACGAAGCTCGCCATGGCCTCGGCGGGCGGCCGCGGCCCCGACGTCGCGGTCTCCCACATGTCCCGGCTCGCGGGGTACGCGCCGACCGGGCTCGTCGACCCGTGGGACCTGGACCTCCTCGCCGAGTACGGCGTGCGGCGCGAGGACTTCACCGACGCGGTGTGGTCCCGTACGCGGTACCGGGGGAAGACGTACGCGATCCCGCTCGACACCCACCCGTTCATCGTGTTCTTCCACCCGGAGCCGGTGCGGAAGGCGGGGCTGCTGGCCAAGGACGGCACGCTGGACGCGGAGGCGTTCTCGTCGCCGGACAAGTTCCTCGCCGCGAGCAGGGAGCTGGCGAAGGCTTCGGGCAAGCAGGGCGTCGCCTTCGGGTACGTCAACGACACCGCGCAGGGCTGGCGGCTGTTCTACGGCCTGTACAAGCAGACCGGCGGCGTCTTCGAGGTGCCGCAGGGCGGCCCCGCGAAGGTGGACGTGGACCGGATGGCCGAGGTCATCGCGTTCATGGCCAAACTGGTCGACGGCCGCGTCAACCCCAGGCGACTCGACTACTTCGCGGGCATGGCGGCCTTCAACAACCGGCAGACCGCGATGATCCTCTCCGGCGAGTGGGAGCTGGGCACGTTCCGGGGCGCGGACGAGAACGTGGGCGCGGCCCCGTTCCCGACGGTCTTCGGCACCCCGGCCGTCTACGCCGACTCGCACTCGTTCGTGCTCCCGCACCACCCGGACCCGGACGCCGCGCACCGCCGTCGTACGCACCGCGCGGTGGCCGCGCTCCTGAAGGCCGGACAGATCTGGGCGACCGCGGGCCACATCCCGGCCTACACGCCGGTCACCAGGACGAAGGCGTACGCGGAACTGCTGCCGCAGGCGCACTACAAGACGGCGGCGGACCACGTCGTCCTCGACCCGGCGGCCTGGTTCGCCGGAGCCGGGTCCGACTTCCAGAACGCCATGTCGCAGGTGCTCCAGCAGGCCCTGCTCGACGGACTCTCCCCCGACCGTGCGGCGCGCGCGATGGTGCGGCGCCTGAACACCTTCCTCGCCAAGCCCAGCCCGGCCTGACCGGCCGCCCCCTAGGAGGCACGACGATGTCCTCTTCTCCCCACGCCTCGCCCCGGCCAGGGGTGTCCGCGGTGCGCCGGCTGCTCCCGCCCGGCCTGCTCTTCGCGCTGCCCTTCCTCGTCCTGTTCGCGGTGTTCATGGTCTGGCCGCTCGGCCAGGGGCTCTGGATGAGCCTCACCGACCGGGCCCTGTCCGCGCACACCCCGTCGTTCATCGGCGTCGACAACTTCACCGAGGCGTTCAGGGACGCCGAGATGTGGAAGGCGCTCTGGCACACGGTCCTGTTCACGCTGATCTCGACGGTCCCGCTGGTCGTGGTGGCGCTCGCGATGGCGCTGCTCGTCCACACCGGGGTGCCGGGCCAGTGGGTGTGGCGGCTCGCGTTCTTCGCCCCGTACCTGCTGCCCGTCGGCGTCGTCGGCCTGCTGTGGCTCTGGCTGTACCAGCCCGACCTCGGCCTCTACAACCATCTCCTCGACAAGCTCGGCCTCGGCCAAGTGGCCTGGCTGAGCGACGAGTCGGTGGCCATCTGGGCCATCGCGCTGACCACCCTGTGGTGGACGGTCGGCTTCAACTTCCTGCTGTACCTGGCCGCGCTCCAGTCGATCCCCGACCACCTGTACGAGGCCGCGGCGATCGACGGCGCGGGCGCGTGGCGCCGCCTCTTCTCGATCACGCTGCCGCAGCTCAGCCGGATCACCGTCGTGATCACCGTGCTCCAGCTCCTGGCGTCCCTGAAGGTCTTCGACCAGGTCTACCTGCTCACCAAGGGCGGCCCGAACAACTCGACGCGGCCCATCGTGGAGTACGTCTACGACGTCGGCTTCACCGGCTACCGGCTGGGTTACGCCTCGGCGATCAGCTACATCTTCTTCGCCCTCGTCGTCCTCGCCTCCGCCGCCCAGTTCTTCGCACGCCGCCGCCGGGAGAAGTGACATGACCGCAACCGACGCACCGGCCCGTACGGCCACCGAGCCGCGCGGGCGCAGGCCCCTCACGCCGCCGAGACCCCCTCGGCGCGCCGAGCACTCGCGCACGAACCTGACGCTCGGCGAGAGCCGCGTCGCCCGCGTGCTCGCGCTCGCCGTGCTCACGATCGGCGCGCTGATCTGGCTGCTCCCGATGGCGTGGGCGCTGCTCACGGCGTTCAAGTCCGAGCAGGACGCGAGCGATCCGCTGCACTGGTTCTGGCCGAGGCACGGGTTCACGTTCGACGGGTTCAGCGCCGTGTGGGACCGCGGTGACCTGCCGCTGTGGATGCTGAACAGCCTCATCATCTCGGCCGCCGTCACCGTGATCACGGTGCTCGTCTCCGCGATGGCCGGCTACGCGTTCTCGCGGACGGTGTTCGCCGGTCGCCGCCGGCTGTTCGTGCTCACCGTCGCGGCCGTCCTGGTGCCGCCGCAGATCCTCATCGTGCCGTGGTTCCAGCAGATGCTGACGCTGCACCTGCTCGACACGTACGCGGCGGTGATCCTGCCGCAGACGGTGGCGCCGGTGATGGTGTTCATCCTGAAGAAGCACTTCGACTCGCTGCCGAAGGAGCTGGAGGAGGCCGCCCGCATCGACGGTGCCGGACACTGGCGGATCTTCTGGTCGGTGCTGCTTCCGCTGTCCCGGCCGATGCTCGCCGCCGTCGCGATCTTCGTGTTCATCGGCGCGTGGAACAACTTCCTGTGGCCGTTCGTGTCGACTTCCGACCCCTCCCTGATGACGCTGCCCGTCGGCATCACCACGGTGAAGGACGCGTACGGCGTCCAGTACGCGCAGTCGATGGCGTCGGCCGTGCTCGCCGCGCTGCCGCTCGTCCTGGTCTTCCTCTTCTTCCAGCGGCACATCGTCAAGTCGGTGGCGACCACCGGCCTCGGCGGCCAGTGACCCTCAACTCCGGGGCAGCTGCGCCCCATTGACAGCCCCACGTCCCTTCCCTACCGTCCTGAAAGCCGTGAGACTTACATCGATGTAAGGAGCCGCTCATGCGCACCCGGCCCCGTACCGCCCTGGTCGCCGCACTTCTGGCGCTGCTCGTCGGACTGGTCTGCGCTCCGCAGGCCGGCGCGGCGGGGCAGGCGCCCGCGGCAGCGGCCTCGGGCACCTTCCGCAATCCGCTGAACACCGGACCCGACCCGTTCCTGGCCTACGCGAACGGGGCCTACCACCTCACCACCACCCAGGGCGACAGCATCAGGATGTGGCGCTCGCCGTCCCTCGCCACACTCCTCGACGCCGACCCGATCACCGTGTGGACGGACACGAACGCCTCGCGGAACCAGCACATCTGGGCGCCCGAGTTCTACCGCTTCGGCAACCGCTGGTACCTCTACTACACCGCCGACGACGGCACCGACGACCACCACCGCCTGTACGTCCTGGAGTCGGAGCGCGACGACCCGGCGGGCCCGTACCACTTCAAGGCGAAGCTCGCCCCGCCCAACCACGCGAACGACTTCGCCATCGACCCAGGTATCCTCCAGCACAACGGCCGCCTCTACCTCGCGTACAGCGGCATCAACCCGTACCAGCACAACGGCCTGAACATCGCGCCGATGTCGAACCCGTACACCGTCTCCGGCGACGCGGTCGCGATCAACGCCGCCGGGGGCTGCCCCGAGGTCCGCGAGGGCCCCGAGTTCCTCAACCGCAACGGGCATACGTGGATGACGTACTCGACCTGCGACACCGGCAAGCCCGACTACCAGGTCTGGATGATGTCCCTGGCCAACGGCGCGGACCCGCTCGTGCCCGGCAACTGGGTCCAGCGCTCGGGCCCGGTGTTCTCGCGCGCCGACGACCGCGGCGTCTTCGGCCCCGGCCACCACGCCTTCTTCACGTCGCCCGACGGCACCCAGGACTGGCTGATCTACCACGCCAAGACGACGTCGGTGAACACCTACTCCAACCGCACGACCCGCGCCCAGAAGATCACCTGGAACGCGGACGGCAGCCCGAACCTCGGGGTGCCGCTCGCCATGGGCGCCACCCAGGACCTGCCCTCCGGCGACCCCGGCTCCGGCAACTACTGGATCAACGACGACGGGCGGGCGAGCGGCGCCGGTTCCGTCGCGTACACCGGCACCTGGAACTCCGGGACCGGCTGCGCCGCCCAGTGCTTCTGGGGCGACGACCACTGGAGCGACCGGGCGGGCAACACCGCCACGTTCACCTTCACCGGCACGCGGATCGCGCTGCTCTCCGTCCGCGACACCGGGAACGGGATCGCGGCGATCAGCGTCGACGGCGGCCCCGAGCAGCGGGTCGACTTCTACGGCGCGATCCGCACCGGCGAGACGCTGCAATACCTGAGCCCGCGCCTCGCCAAGGGCACGCACACGCTGAAGGTGCGGGTGACGGGTGAGCGGAACGGGTCGTCCGGGGCCGCGTTCGTGAGCGTGGACCGGGCCGAGGTCTATACGGACTGAGCGTCCCTCCGCACAAGTCCGCTCGCTCGGACACCCGAGCGAGCGGACAACCGTTTGAGGGGATGCGCCGCCACCCCGTCACCCCAAGCACGGCACGGCAGTTGAGGTCCGTGGATGCGCCCCGGCGAGCGTCGGGCGGGTGCGTCCCTGGGCGGCGGCCACGGCACTGTGCGGGTGTGTTCGACGTGGCCGCCGCCTTCAAGGAGCCGTGGTGCTCAGCCGCGTACGGGCTCCAGCTCCCGGTCCTCGTCCCCGGCCCGCGGGGCCCGGTCCAGGGACTTCTGCAGCTTCTCGCCCTCGACGTCGACGTTCGGCAGCGCCTTGTCCAGCCAGCGCGGCAGCCACCAGGCGGCCTTGCCGAGCAGCGCCATGACCGCGGGCACGATCGCCATGCGGACCACGAACGCGTCGAAGAGGACGGCGACGGCGAGGCCGAAGCCCATCATCTTGATCATGTCGTTGTTCTCCATGATGAAGCCGGAGAAGACGCTGATCATGATGATCGCGGCGGCGCCGACGACCCGGCCGCCGTGGCGGAAGCCGGTCACGACGGCCTCGCCGGGCCGCGCCCCGTGGACGTACGCCTCGCGCATCCGGGTCACGAGGAAGACCTCGTAGTCCATGGCGAGACCGAAGACCACACCGATCATGAAGATCGGCATCATCGACATGATCGGGCCCGGCTGGTCCACGCCGACCAGGTCCGCGAGCCAGCCCCACTGGAAGACCGCGACCACGGCGCCGAGCGCCGCCGCCACCGACAGGAGGAAGCCCAGCGCCGCCTTGAGCGGGACCAGGATCGAGCGGAACACCAGCATCAGGAGCAGGAAGGCGAGGCCGACGACGAGCAGCAGGTACGGCACGAGCGCGTCGTTGAGGGTCTGCGAGAAGTCGATCGTCATGGCCGTCTGGCCGGTGACCAGGACGTCCGAGCCGGTCTCCGCGCCCCAGCCCCCGGCCTCGGAGCGGATCTCCTTGACCAGCTCCTCGGTCTTGTGGTCGCTCGGCCCCGTCGAGGGGACGACGGACATGATGGCGGTGTCGCCCGCCTCGTTGACCTGGGCGGGGGCGACGGCGGCGACCCCGTCGACCTTGGCGAGCGAGGCGCCGACCGACTTGGCGGCGGCGGCCGCGCCCTTGCCGTCGACGGTCACCATCAGCGGGCCGTTGAACCCGGCGCCGAAGGACTCGGACAGCATGTCGTACGCCTTGCGCTGCGTGCTGTCCGGCGCGGAGGTGCCCTCGTCGGGCAGGCCCAGTTCGAGGCTCGTGGCCGGGACGGCGACGGTGCCGAGGCCGACGACGGCGATCAGGAGGACGGTCAGCGGGCGGCGCAGCACGAAGCGGGACCAGCGGGTGCCCAGATTGGGCTTGCCCGCCCCCGCGCTGTGCGCCCGGCCCGTGCGGTCCTTGCGGCGCAGGACCTTCTTGCCCGCGAAGCCGAGCAGCGCGGGGATCATGGTGAGCGCGATGACGACGGCGATGGCGACGGTCGCCGCGGCGGCCAGGCCCATCTTCGTCAGGATCGGGATGTTGACGACGGACAGGCCGGCGAGGGCGACGATCACGGTGAGGCCGGCGAAGACGACCGCGGAGCCTGCCGTGCCGACCGCGCGGCCCGCCGCGTCCTCGCGTTCGCGGCCGTCGGCTATCTCGGCGCGGTAGCGGCTCACGATGAACAGGGCGTAGTCGATGCCGACCGCGAGGCCGATCATCGTCGCGAGGGTGGACGTCGTGCTGGACAGCTCCAGGGCGCTGCCGAGCGCCGTGATGCCGGAGATGCCGATGCCGACGCCGATGATGGCGGTGAGCAGCGGCATGCCCGCGGCGACCAGCGAGCCGAAGGTGATGAGCAGGACGACCGCGGAGATCGCGATGCCGATGAGTTCGGCGCTGCCGCCCATCTCCTGCTCCGCCTCGACGGCGTCACCGCCGGCCTCGACGGTGAAGCCGTCGGCGCGGGCGTCGTCGATGGCCTTGGCCAGCGCCTCGTGCGACGTGTCGGGCAGCTCGGTCGCGGGGACCTTGTACGCCACGGAGGCGTAGGCGGTGGTGCCGTCCTTGCTGACGGCGTTCGCCTTGTACGGGTCGGCGACGGAGGAGACCTCCGGGCCCTTGCCGAGCGCGGCCACCAGTCGCCCGACGTCGGCCTTGGGCGCCGGGTCGGTGAGCTTCTCGCCCTGCGGGGCGCGGACGACGACGCGGGCGGTCGCGCCCTCGGCGCCGGCCGCGGGGAACTTCTCGTCGAGCAGGTCGAAGGCCTTCTGCGCCTCCGTGCCGGGCATCGAGAAGGAGTCGGCGGGCGGGGCGGGGGCGGCCGACGACGCGAAGCCGATTCCGCCGAGCAGCAGCACCCACAACAGCGCCACATAGCGGCGGCGCCGGAAGGACAGCCGCCCGAGTTTGTACAAGAACGTAGCCACGGCGAAGAGGGCTCCCGTCGGGGTCGTGAGGCAGGAGCGACCGCCCGGCGGTGCGTCGTCGCACGTCAGGGTGGTCGGCAGGATCGGCTTCCATCGTCTCCGCCGTCCCGGGCCGCCGGGTAAGCCTCTGAGCCGGAGTACGGGCCCACGTTCGCGGTAGTGGCGAACCGCGTGTGTCATCCCCGGGGAGGAGTGAGGTGTGATGCGTGTAGAACCCCGGGAGCAGATGGGGGTACACCCGACAACCCGGAAGCGCAGGCGGGACACGTGTCAGCACGCGGCAGTCGGACACCACGAGTCAGTCGGACGCCAGAAGCTATCTGCTTTGACATACCTATGACCTCATACCTACCTTGGTTCCCATGTCCTCCTCCCGTGCCGCCCGCAAGGACGTCGACCGCGTGGCCTCCGCCCTCGCGGCGTCCCTGCCGACGCTGCACCGGAGCCTGGACCGCCGCATCCTCCAGGACTTCCCGCACGACCGGCTGCCCGAGGCGCAGATCGCGCTGCTCCGTCTGGTGGCGGAGCGGGACGGCGTCACCGTGCGCGAGGCGGCGCACGAGCTGCTGATGCAGCCGAACAACGTCAGCGCGCTGGTCTCCCAGCTCACCCGCGCCGGACTCCTGGAGCGCCGCGGCGACGCCGCCGACCGGCGCGTGGCCCATCTGCACACCACCGCCGTGGCCCGCGAGCGGATCGCCGAGGTCGAGGGGATCGCCCGGCGCCACCTCGCCGCGGCGCTGCGCCGGCTGACCGGCGGCGAGCTGGACGCGCTCGGCTCGGCCCTCGGTGCGCTGAACTCACTCGACACGTCGCTGCGGCCGACCACGGGCTGACACCCGCCGGTCCGCCGCGCACGCGCCCTGCTCCCGCACACATGTGGGGCGGGGCGCTTTCCGTGCCCTCTCTTCCTCACACCCTCGTCCCAGACAAGGCACACGTATGTCCTCCCCCTCTGTCGCCCCCTCCCCCGCCCAGATGGCCGCGCCACCGGACGCGGCGCCCACCGGGCGTCGGGCCAACCCCTGGCTGACGCTGATCGCCGTCGCCTTCGGCCTGTTCATGGTCGGGCTCGACGGTTCGGTCGTCTCCATCGCGAACCCGGCGATCGGCCGCGACCTGAACGCCTCCACCGCGGGCCTGCAATGGGTCACCAACGCCTATCTCCTCGCGCTCGCCGCCGCGCTGATCCTCGGCGGCAAGCTCGGTGACCGGTTCGGCCGGCGCACGATATATCTGGTCGGCGTCGCGGGCTTCACGCTCGCGTCGGTCGCCATCGGCCTGTCCGGCTCGATCGAGCTGGTCATCACCTTCCGCGCCGCGCAGGGCTTCTTCGGCGCGCTCCTCATGCCGAACACGCTCGGCCTGCTGCGGGCGGTGTTCCCGCCCCGCAAGTTCGGCATGGCGGTCGGCATCTGGGCCATGGTCTCCTCGGTGTCCACGGCGCTCGGCCCGATCGTGGGCGGACTGCTCGTCGAGCACGTCAACTGGGAGTCCGTCTTCTACATCAACGCGCCCGTCGGCATCCTGGCCCTCGTCGTCAGCGCGCTCGTGCTGCCGCAGAGCAGGAACGCGGCGGCGGCCGGGGAGAAGTTCGACGCCGTCGGTGTCGTGCTGCTCGCTCTCGGCATGCTGGTCGTGGTGTTCGGCGTGGTCAAGGGCGAGACGTGGGGGTGGAGTTCGGCGGGCACGCTCGGCGCGATCGTCGCCGGAGCGGTGCTCCTCGTCCTCTTCGGCCGGTACGAGTCCCGGGTCGCGCACCCGCTGCTTCCGATGCGGCTCTTCCGCAGCTCGGCGGTGACCGTCGGCACGATCGTCACCGCGCTGAACTTCTTCGTCCTGCTCGGCGGCATCTTCTTCGTGATGCTGTACCTGCAGAACGTGCGCGGGTTCTCGCCCGTCGAGGCCGGTGTCCGCACCCTGCCGCTCAGCCTCGCCTCCGTCGTCGCCTCACCGCTGGGCGCGGCGCTCACCGACCGGTTCGGGCCGCGCCTGACGATGCCGCTCGGCATGGTGCTCCAGGGCGCCGCGTCGTTCCTGATGCTGACGTGGTCGGCGGAGTCCGGGTACGGGGCGCTGTGGCCGCCGTTCGTCGCGCTCGGGCTCGGCGTCGGCATGGTCATGTCGGCGTCGTCCGCCGCCATCGTGGGCAACGCGCCGGTCGAGGACGCGGGCGTCGCCGGTGGCCTCCAGGCGACCGCGCTCCAGGTGGGCGGCGCGCTCGGCACGTCCGTGCTCGTGTCGCTGATCAGCAGCCGGGTCGGCTCGACGCTCGGCACCGAGCTGACGTCGGCGGGCGTTCCCGAGCGGGCCGCCGGGCAGCTCGCGGAGGCGAAGGACGCGGTGGCGATGGGCGCGGCGCCGGTCTCGGAGTCGATGCCCGCGCAGCTCAAGGCGGCGGTGGTCGAGGGCAGCCACGCGGCGTTCATGTCCGGCGTGCACGTGGCGGTCCTGGTGATGGGTGTGCTGTGCGCGCTCGGCGCGGTGGCGTCGGCGGCGGTGCTCCGGGGTCAGGGCGCCGCGCGCCACTGACCGGGGCTCAGAGCAGTTCCCGCACCCAGCGCGGGTCGGGGTTGGTGTGCGGGCGGCCTGCGACGAAGACGGTCGGCACCGTCTCGTCGCCGTCGTTGACCGCCCGCACGGCCGCCGCGCCCGCCGGGTCGCGCCAGATGTTCACCCAGTGCAACCGGTGGGCGCGGCGGCCGAGTCGGAGGCGGAGCCGCAGGCAGTAGGTGCAGCCGGGCCGCCAGTAGACGACGGGCCGCCCGTCGGCCGCGCTGCGGCGTCGCGCCTCCTCCTCACCGACCGACCTCGGGAAGACCAACGGCGAGCACACGCCCGCCAGCACGAGGAACACCAGCGCGTACGCCACGGCCAGTCCGGCCTCTCCCCGCAGGACCGGCCCGGTCGCGGCGACGACGCCGCACAGCACCATGAGCGACGGCAGGATCCAGGCGCGAGTCATGATCAACAGCCTACGCGGCGGCCACCGCCCGCTCCCTGGCCCGGGACGTGACCACCAGAACGGTCGACGGCTGTGCTCGCAGGGCCTGGGCCGTGCACATCGCGCGGGTGCGCGGCACCGGAGTCTCCGGCGGTTCACGCCATGGACATGTCCGGTTCAGGCGACGCCCCCTTTCGCCTCACACCAAGATCACAGGATGCTGTCGTCATGTTCCCGGCATGTTCCGGCTCGTTCCCGACATGAAGGAGCTCTTTCGTGGTCCTCACCCGGACGCCCCTGGCCGTCCTCGCCACCGCCGTCGCCACGCTCGCCGTGACCGCCGCCGCCCCGGTCCAGGCGGCCGGCCCGCTGCCCGCCGTGACGCCGCGCGCGGAGACGGCGGCCCTGCACGACGACTCGGCGGGCGGTGACGCGGACGCCGACGACCCCGCGATCTGGCGCAACGCCGCCGACCCGGACCGCAGCCTCGTCATCGCCACCGCCAAGAAGGGCGGCCTGCGCGTGTACGACCTGGACGCCCGCGAGGTGCAGTCGATACCCGCGCCCGCCGCGCCGGGTCCGGACCACGCGCCCGGCCGCTTCAACAACGTCGACCTGGTGCACAGCTCCCGCCTCGCCGACCTCGCCGTCACCACGGACCGGGGCGGTGACCGCCTCCGGATCTACCGCATCGACCGCGACCGCAGCGGCGGCCCGCTGAAGGACGTCACCGACCCGAAGGCCCCGCTGATCTTCTCCGCCTCCCAGGAGGAGGTCGACGAGCAGCGCACCGCGTACGGCCTCGCCACCTGGACGGACAAGGCGACGGGCCGCTCGTACGCGCTGGTCAGCCGGCGGGAGCGGACGCGGCTCGCGCTCCTGGAACTGACCGCGCGGGCCGACGGCACCGTCGGCTACCGCCCCGTCCGCACCCTGGACCTGCCCTCCTCCTTCCGCCTCCCGAACGGGGCGTCGTGGTCACCGTGCGCGGAGCCCGGTGAACTCCCGCAGGTCGAGGGCATGGTGGTGGACCCGGACGACGGCACCCTGTACGCGGGCCAGGAGGACGTCGGCATCTGGCGCCTGCGCGCCGACCTCACCGGCACGCCGAAGCTGATCGACAAGGTGCGCGAGTACGGCGTCCCCGGCACCTACGACGAGGCCACCGAGGAGTGCGTCGCGGGCGCCGACCCCGGCTTCGGCGGCACGCACCTCACCGCCGACGTCGAGGGCCTGACCCTCGTCACCGAGAAGGACGGCGACGGGCTGCTGCTCGCCTCCAGCCAGGGCGACAACACCTTCGCCGCGTACGACCGGGAGGTGTCGGACGCCAACGAGTACGAGGGCGGCTTCCGGATCACCCCGGCCTCCGCGACGCTCGACGGCTCGGAGGAGTGCGACGGCGCCGCCGCGCTGAACGCGCCGCTCGGCCGCCGCTACCCGCACGGCCTCCTCGTCGTCCAGGACGGCCACGACGCGCCGGGCGACCCGGACCGCCCGTCCACCGACTTCAAGTTCGTGGACCTGGGCGAGGTCACGTCCGCGATCGACGACTAGAGCGCGAGACGCCCCCGGCCGCCCCGGACCGCATGATCCTCGTCCCTGTACCGCGCACGAAAGTGCTGGCAGATTGGGGTGCTCCACCACAGGCCCCGATGACGAGGTGTGCGCATGAGTCCGCAGTTCGGTGACTACCAGTACGAGATCTACCTCGACGGGCTGCGGGGCGTCGCCCCCACCATGCCGATGGAGTTCGGCGCCCTGGAGTCACGGGCGCGGGCGGCGCTCCCGGAGTCCGTGTGGTCGTACGTGGCCGGGGGCGCGGGCGACGAACACACGCAGCGGGCGAACGTCGAGGCGTTCCGGCGCTACGGGCTCATGCCGCGCATGATGGTCGGCGCGGCGCAACGGGACCTCTCCGTCGACCTGTTCGGCCTGCGTCTGCCCTCCCCGCTGTTCATGGCGCCGGTCGGGGTGATCGGGCTGTGCGCGCAGGACGGGCACGGGGACCTGGCGACCGCGCGGGCCGCCGCGCGCACCGGGGTGCCGATGGTCGCCTCGACGCTGTCGGTGGACCCGCTGGAGGACGTGGCGGCCGAGTTCGGCGGGACGCCCGGCTTCTTCCAGCTCTACACGCCGACCGACCGGGGGCTCGCGGAGAGCCTCGTGAAGCGGGCCGAGGCGGCCGGGTACAAGGGCATCGTCGTCACCCTCGACACCTTCGTCACCGGCTGGCGCCCGCGCGACCTGTCGACGGCCAACTTCCCCCAGCTGCGCGGCCACTGCCTCGCCAACTACACCTCGGACCCGCGCTTTCGCGAGCTGGTCCCGAGCACCGATCCGACGGACGTCGTCTCCGGCTGGGCCGGTCTCTTCGGCAACCCGCTCACCTGGGACGACCTGCCGTGGCTGCGCTCCCTCACCGACCTGCCGCTGATCCTCAAGGGCCTCTGCCGGCCCGAGGACGTGCGCCGGGCCCGCGACGGCGGCGTCGACGGCGTCTACTGCTCCAACCACGGCGGCCGCCAGGCCAACGGCGGCCTGCCCGCGCTCGACGCGCTGCCCGGCGTCGTCGAGGCCGCGGACGGCCTCCCCGTCCTCTTCGACTCCGGCGTCCGCTCCGGCACGGACGTCGTCAAGGCGCTGGCGCTCGGCGCGACGGCGGTCGGCATCGGGCGTCCGTACGCGTACGGGCTGGCCGTCGGCGGGGAGGACGGCCTGGTCCACGTCCTGCGGTCGCTGCTCGCGGAGGCGGATCTGCTGATGGCGGTCGACGGGTATCCGACCCTGGCGGACCTGACGCCCGAGACGCTGGTCAGGGTGGAGGGGACCTGAGGGAATGGCGGGAGCGGCTTGGGGTTCACCGGTCCGGTCGCAGTCCCGCGAGCAGTTCCGTCGCCGCGGCCCAGCCGAACGCGCCCGTGGTGAAGCGGACGCCCATCCCCCGCAGGCGGCGCACGCTGTCCTGGTAGGCCGGGTGCGCGGCCAGTTGCTCGTTGACGCAAGGCGCCGCCGCGACGGGGGTGCCCGCGCCGTACGCCTCGCAGAGCGTCGCCACGGCCAGGGTGTCGGCGATCCCGGCCGCCCACTTGTTGACGGTGTTGAACGTGGCGGGCGCGGCCAGGATCGCGTCCGCCGGCGGGAACGGCCGGGGCGTCGCGGGCGAGCGCCAGGCGGACCGCACCGGGCGCCCCGTCGACTCCTCGACCGCCGCCCGGTCGAAGAAGCCGCCGAGCGCGGTCGGTGTCGCGATCACGCCGACCTCCCAGCCCGCGGCCCGCGCGTCGCCGATCAGCCCGCCGACGCCGTCGGCGACCCCGGCCGCGCTGACGATCACGTAGAGGAACGGCTCAGCCACGGCGCACCGCCTCGTCGATCAGCGCCGCGAGGCACTGCGCGGCCTTGTGCAGAGCGCCGTCGTCCGGGGTGACGGGTTCGTCGAGGTAGACGTCGCGGCGCAGCTCCAGCATGAGGGCGTGGACGCGGGGGTCCTTGCCGTAGTGGCGGAGGGGGACGTAGGTCCCGGCGAAGGGGGTGTCGAGGCCGACCGCGCCGAGCGGTGCGAACGCCTCGCGGGCCAGGGCGAGCAGGGAGTCCGGGGTGTGGAAGGGGTCCGTGCCCAGGCAGACGGGCGGGCGCGGGTCGGTGCCGTGCAGTTCGTAGGGCAGGGCCTCGCTCGGGTAGGAGTGCACGTCGATGATCACGGCCCGGCCCGTCGCCGCGAGGCGGTCCTCGACGGCCCGGGTCATGGCCTGCGCGTACGGCTCGAAGTAGGTGGCGAGGAGCCGGGCCTCGTCGGCGGGCGGCTCGGGGCGCAGGGGCGCGCGCTGGGTGGTGCGGGTGTAGACGGCGCCCATGCCGACCGCCCGCATCTCCTCCCGTTCGTCGGGGAACCGCTCGGGGTCCACGACGAGGCGGGACCGTTCGTTGACGAACCGCCAGGGGGTAACTTCGGCGGCGCGCGCGGCGTGCTCCGCGATCTCCTGGGTGCGGGCGTCGGTGATGAGGTCGAGCTCGCGCTCCAGGGCGGCGTCGTCCAGCAGCAGACCGGCCCGTACGTCGGCGGGGACGGTGCGGGAGCCGTGCGGGACGTGAAGGAGGACGGGCGAGGCGGGGTCACCGGGCAGGAGCCGGTGGGCGGGACTGTCCATGTCCCTACTCTCCCCCGCCCCCGCTCTCCCCCGTCCCCCGGGCCTCGCTAGAAGCCGGGGTCGCAGCACCCGTCCTTGCGCATGTGGCGGCTCACCGCCAGCCAGTCGGCGCGGGCGCCCGCCGTGACCGGTTCGAACGCGGCGACGAGGTCGGCCTGGTGGAACAGGAAGCCGCCGCGCAGGACCGACACCGTACGGACCAGGTCGTCGAAGTCGGTGAACGGGTCGCCGTCGACGAACGTGAGGTCGGCGAGCTTGCCCTCCTCGACCGTGCCGAGGTCGGCGTCCGCGCCGAAGACGCGCGCGGGCAGGACGGTCGCCGTGCGCAGCGCCTCGGCCGGGGTGAGGCCGCCGCGGTGCAGGGCGCGCAGGGCGAGGTGGAGGTGGAGGCCGACCGGCACGAGGGGCTGGTCGGTGCCCAGGGCGACCAGTCCCCCGTCGGCCAGGATGCGCCGGTAGACGTCGGTCTCGCGGCGCAGGGTGGCGAGTTGCGCCTGCGTGGGCGGGGCCGCCGCCAGTTGGTCCACGACGGCCGTGTCCCACGGCGGCATCAGCGCGGTGACCCGCGGATCGTCCGCGAGCGCGGGGTCGGCGCCGATCAGCGGCGCGGCGGTGAAGGGGGTCGCGACGAGGTGGAACCCGGCCCGCGTGTAGATCGCCAGCACGTCCTCGTACGAGCGACCGCCCGCCGTCGTGGCGTGCCCGAACTCCAGGCGCTGGGTGGCTTGCAGATGGGTCGTCAGGTCCTGGCCGACCTGGACCCCGGGTGTGCAGAGATGGCTTCCGCTGCGTACTCCGAGCCGTTCGTGCGCGAAGCGCGCCGCCTCCCTCATCACCCAGCCCGGCGCCCGTACGTACGTCTTCACGAAGTCCCAGTCGAGCGCGGCGGCCCGGTCGAGGGAGCGGCGCAGGCCCGCGCGGGTGCGGTGGGCGCGGCCCATGCTGTACGCGACGCGGGCCCCGTCCAGGAGTTCGCCGGTGGCGAGGAGGCGGGGCCCGGCGAGCGCCCCGGCGTTCACGGCCTCCCTGATGCGTGCCTGTTCGTAGGCGAAGCCGCCGAGGGAGACGGCGGTGGTGATGCCGTAGGCGAGTTGCAGGACGGTCTGACGGCCGCCGTAGGTGGACTGCCAGGGGTGGGTGTGGGCGTCCCACAGGCCGGGCAGGACGGTCCGGTCGGAGGCGTCGACGCGGTGCGTGGCGGGGCGGCGGGCCCCGGCGCGGTGCGGGGCGACGCCGACGATCCGTCCGCGCTCGACGGTGAGGTCGACGTCGTCGCGGACGGCGGTCCCCGTCCCGTCCCAGAGGCGGCCCGCGTGGACGACGGTGTCGGCGGGGCGCGGGCGGCGCTGGTCGAGGGGTACGCGGACGGTGCGGACGGTGCGGGAGGTGCCGCGCTCCACGTCCAGGAGGCGGAGCCGCCCCGCCGACAGGTAGAGCAGGCGGCGGCTGTCGGCGGCCCAGCTCGGATGGTCCGCGGCCTCGTCGGTGACTTGGCGGGGCGGTCCGTCCGGGGCGCCGTCGGGGCGGACGGGCAGCAGCCACAGCGCGGACTCCACGACGACGGCCATGTAACGGCCGTCGGGCGACCAGACGGGCCCGGAGTCGTACCGGTCGGCGATCGACACGTGCGGGGCGACCGCGTGCAGTGCCGCCGCGCCGGTGGCGGTGTCCACGACGCGGATGAGGTTGTAGCCCTCGCGGAAGCGCTGGTTGAGGCGGTTGCGGTCGCACAGGGCGACGTACCGGCCGTCGGGCGACCAGGAGGGGCGTCCGGGGAGGCCGCCGCCGCCGAGCGGCCTGGCCAGGACGCGCTCGGTGCCGGCGGCGAGGTCGCGGACGACGAGGCCGCCGGACATGTCGAGGCAGGCGAGCCGGGTGCCGTCCGGGGAGAGTACGGGGAAGACGCGTCCGCCCTCCGCGAGGACGGTCTCCGCGCCGGTGGCGAGGTCGTGGCGGCGCACGGCGAAGAGGCCCGCGCGGTCGTCCGCGTAGACGAGCGCCCTGCCGTCGGGGGTCCAGGCCGGGGCGAGGAGGTAGCGCGTCGCGGGGGCGCGGACGACGCGGCGGGGCGCGTGCCCGCCCGACGTGGCGCCCACGTACAGGGAGTTGAGGGCGGCGAAGGCGACCGAGCGGCCGTCGGGCGAGAGGGCGGGCAGGTGCGGGGCGCGCACCGGGTGCACTCCCCCGGCCGCGAAGTCGTAGCGCTTGACGCGGTAGCGCGGCCGGTCGACGGGGTGGCGGGCGAGGAAGGGGATGCGTTCGGCGTCGCCGGGCGCGTCGGGACGCAGGACGCGGAACGTGCCGTCGACCGTGAGGAGCAGCGTGTCGTCGCCGGTCCAGCGCGGCGGTACGGGCGCCAGGTCGCCGCCGACCTCGACCGGTGCGCCGTCGACCACGAGGGTGCAGCTCGCGGCGGGCGCCGGGGTCGTACGGAGGTGGGCGAGGCGGCCGCGCGGCGAGAGCGCCGGGGTCATGACCTGCGCCCCGGAGGTGTCGGCGCGCTCGACGGTGACGGGCCCGGTGCCGTCCGCGGCGACGGAGGCGATGGTCGTGGCCTGCAAGGCGGATCCGGTGGCGGGCACGACACCCCGGACGAAGAGGACCCGGGCCCCGTCCGGTGACCAGGTGGGATCGAAGTCCTCCCAGGCGCCGCCCTGCCCCGGCCCGGACTGACCGGGCAGGCCGGTCAACCGGGTCAGCCTCCCGTCCCGTACGTCGACGACCCAGATCCGGTACGGGCTCCCGGCGACCGGGTCGCCCCTGCGCTCGGAGGCGAACGCGATGCGGGTGCCGTCCGGTGACCAGGCGGGGCCGCGGTCGTCCCACGGCCCGTCGGTGAGGCGCCGCGGTGCGCCTCCGGCAGCGTCGAGGAGCCACAGATGGAAGCCGCCGCCTTGGTAGGCGCAGACGACGATCCGCTTCCCGTCCGGGCTGAACTGCGGGCGCGTCGGCTCAAGGTCGGGCGTCGTGAGCGCGGTGGCGGGGCCGCCGTCGCGCGGGATCGACCACAGGACGTTCTGGATCTCCGCCACGATCCGGTCCCCGGCGGGGTCCAGGGTGGCGGCGCCGTTCGTGGCCGCGGTGAACGACAGCACGGCGGTCCGCGCACCGGCCGCCGCGACCGACGGCGGTGCCAGCCCGGCACCGGCGGCGACGGCACCGGCCGTGACACCGGTGGCCTGCAAGAAGCGACGCCGCGAGACGTCGGGACCGGGGAGGCGGGGCGTGTCCATGGGACTCCCAAGGCGCAGGATGAGGTACGGGACCGGGGGGTGCGCTGAGCGGCGGGGGCCGACAGCAACATACGGGTCGGATGCGCGGAAGGGACCGCCCCGCGCGGGGACGGCCGGATTTTGCCGTCGCGGGGGCGGCGCGGGGCCCGGCCGGGCACGGACGCGGGCCCGCGAGGCCCGGGGAATATGCCGGACGCACCCCTGGTTGACGCCCGCGAACGACGAGGAGGCAATCGTGGAGCAGAAGTACTACACGCACGGGACGGCCGCCGAGCGGTGGGAGCGGGCGCGGATGTTCTTCGACGCGAAGGAGTTCAGCAAGGCCGCCGACATCCTGGACGGCCTCGTCGACGAGGTCCCGGAGCAGGTCGGCCCGCGGCTGCTGCTCGCACGTTCCTACTACCACTCGGCGCAACTGCGGCGCGCCGAGGACCAGTTGCGGATCGTCGTCGAGCGCGACCCGGTCGAGCACTACGCCCGGCTGATGCTCGGCCGGACCCTGGAGCGCCAGGGCCGGGACGAGGAGGCGGCGCCGCACCTGCGGATGGCGGCGGCCCTCGCCGGTGACTTCCCGCAGGACTGAACCGGGACCGGACCCGCCGGAGCCGCGGCACACAGCGCACCACACCGCTGTGAGCTGCGGCTCCTGCCGTCGGGCCGCTCGGTTAGCCTGGTCCGACGATGAACCGCACCGATCAGCCCGCCCCGCACCTGACCACCCCGTGGGGGGACCTCGCCCTCACCCGCTTCCCCGCGGACCCGCGCGACCCGCTGCGCGCCTGGGACGCCGCCGACACCTACCTGCTGAAGCACCTCGCCGAGACCGGCACGGACCTGTCCGGCGCGGTCGTGGTGACCGGTGACCGCTGGGGCGCCGTCGGCACGGCCCTCACCCGGGTGGCCGGCTGCGCGCCGACGCTGATCTCGGACTCGTACGTGGGGCAGCGGGCGACCGAGGAGAACCTGGCGCGCGCGGGCGCCGGTGACACCGGGGCGCGGCTGCTCACCACCCAGGACACCCCGCCGGACCGCGTGGACGTCCTCCTGGTCCGCGTGCCGAAGAGCCTCGCCCTGCTGGAGGATCAGCTGCACCGGCTGCGGCCCGCCCTGCACGAGGGCACCGTGGTCGTCGGCGCGGGCATGGTCAAGGAGATCCACACCTCGACGCTGAACCTGTTCGAGCAGATCATCGGCCCGACCCGCACCTCGCTCGCCGAGAAGAAGGCGCGGCTCATCTTCACGACGCCGGACCCGTCGCTCTCCCCCGGCCGCAACCCCTGGCCGCACTCCTACGCGCTCCCCGACGACATCGGCCCGATGTCCGGCCGCGAGGTCGTCAACCACGCCGGGGTGTTCTGCGCCGAGCGCCTCGACATCGGTACGCGCTTCCTCCTCCAGCACCTGCCCTCCCCCACCGGCGACGCCCGCGTCGTCGACCTCGGCTGCGGCAACGGCGTCGTCGGCACGAGCGCCGCGCTCACCGCCCCGGACGCGGAGATCCTGTTCACGGACGAGTCGCACCAGGCGGTGGCGTCGGCCGCGGCGACGTACGCGCGCAACTGCGCCGACCGCCCCGGCAAGGCCGTCTTCCGCGTCGGCGACGGACTAGCGGGCGTGCCCGGCGCGAGCGTGGACCTGGTCCTGAACAACCCGCCGTTCCACTCGCACCAGGCGACGACGGACGCGACGGCGTGGCGCATGTTCCGCCAGGCCCACGCGGCGCTGCGCCCCGGCGGCGAACTGTGGGTCGTCGGCAACCGCCACCTCGGCTACCACCTGAAGCTGCGCCGCCTCTTCGGCAACAGCGAACTCGTCGCGAGCGACCCGAAGTTCGTCGTCCTGAGGGCGGTGCGGCGCGAGGGCGCACGCGCGCGTGGAGCCCGCCGCGGCTGACCCGACGTGCCGACGCCACGTCCGGCTTGTGGGAACGGATCCCTCCGGGCGACGATGCCCCCATGAAGGGTGATCTTTTCGCGAGTGAGTACATGGTGCAGGCCGCTGTCGCGCCCGGCATGACCGTCCAGAACGCCAAGTCGATCCGTTACGTGGTCAACGGCGAGATGCTGGCCCGCCAGGGGTCGATGATCGCCTACCGGGGGAACCTCCAGTTCGAACGGAAGGGCCAGGGCGTCGGCGGCATGCTGAAGCGGGCCGTCACCGGCGAGGGCCTGGCCCTGATGAAGGTGAAGGGCCAGGGCGAGGCGTGGTTCGCGCAGGAGGCGCAGAACGTCTTCGTGGTCGACCTCGAACCCGGCGACGTGTTCACCGTCAACGGCCGCAACGTCCTGTGCTTCGACTCCACGCTGTCGTACGAGATCAAGACGGTGAAGGGCGCCGGCATCACCGGCGGCGGCCTCTTCAACAGCGTCTTCACCGGCCACGGCAAGCTGGGCCTGGTCTGCGAGGGCAACCCCCTCGTCCTGCCGGTCTCCCCGCAGCACCCGGTCTACGTCGACACGGACGCGGTGGTCGGCTGGAGCGCCAGCCTCCGCACCTCCCTGCACCGCTCGCAGTCCGTCGGCTCCATGCTGCGGGGCGGCTCCGGCGAGGCGGTCCAACTGATGCTGGAGGGCGAGGGCTTCGTGGTGGTCCGCCCGAGCGAGACCACGGCGCACAAGCCGCAGCAGAACTGAGGCGCGGGTCGAGGACCCACAGGGCGCGCCGGTCCGGCCCGGGGCGCCGTCGTGGGCCTGTTCCCGCGCACCCACCGAGGGATGCGCGGGAAAAGTCCTGCGTCCGGCTACTCGGTCTGGTCCCGGTACGTCTCCAGCAGGCGCAGCCAGATCTCGCTGACCGTCGGGTACGACGGCACCGCGTGCCACAGGCGGTCGATCGGGACCTCGCCGGCGATGGCGATCGTCGCGGAGTGGATGAGTTCGCCGACGCCGGGGCCGACGAAGGTGACGCCGAGGAGGATCTCGCGGTCGAGGTCGACGATCATGCGGGCGCGGCCGGTGTAGCCGTCGGCGTAGAGGCCCGCTCCGGCGACGCCCGCCATGTCGTAGTCGACAGCGCGGACCCGGTGGCCCGCCCGTTCGGCCTCGGCGAGGGTGAGGCCCGCGCTCGCCGCCTCCGGGTCGGTGAAGACGACCTGGGGGACGGCGGCGGTGTCGGCGGTGGCGACGTGGGCGCCCCAGCGGTCGGTCTCCAGGATCGGGACGCCGGTGGCCCGCGCGGTGATCGCGGCGCCCGCGATGCGGGCCTGGTACTTGCCCTGGTGGGTGAGGAGGGCGCGGTGGTTGGCGTCGCCGACCGCGTAGAGCCAGTCGTGGCCCTCGACGCGCAGGGTGTCGTCGACGGTCAGCCACGAGCCGGGCTTCAGGCCGACCGTGTCCAGGCCGATGTCGTCGGTGCGCGGGGCGCGGCCGGTCGCGAACAGGATCTCGTCGGCCTCCAGGGTCGAGTCGTCGCCGAGGGTGACGGTGACCGTCGGACCCTGGCGGTGCACGGCCTTCACCGAGACGCCGGTACGGACGTCCGCGCCCGTCTCGCGCAGCGCGTCCGCGACCAGTTCCCCGGCGAACGGCTCCATCCGGTTCAGCAGGCTGTCGCCGCGTACGAGCATCGTGACCTGGGAGCCGAGCGCCTGCCAGGCCGTCGCCATCTCGGTGGCGACGACGCCGCCGCCGACCACGACGAGGCGGCCGGGCACATGGTCGGCGCTGGTGGCCTCGCGGCTGGTCCAGGGCCCCGCATCGGCAAGGCCCGGCAGGTCGGGCAGGGCAGCGCGGGTGCCGGTGCACACGGCCACGGCGTGGCGCGCGGCGAGGGTGGTGACCGTGCCGTCGTCCGCGGTGACCGTGACGCGGCGCGGTCCGGCGAGGCGGCCGTGGCCGCGGTAGAGGTCGGCGCCGATGGACTCGATCCAGCCGACCTGGCCGTCGTCCTTCCAGTGGGAGGTGTAGTAGTCGCGGTGGGCGAGCACGGCGGCGGCGTCGAGGGGGCCCTGCACCGACTGGCGCAGACCCGGCACGCGGCGGGCGTCCGCGCGGGCGATCACGGGGCGCAGAAGGGCCTTGCTGGGCATGCACGCCCAGTACGAGCACTCCCCGCCGACCAGTTCACTCTCCACGATCGCGGCGCTGAGGCCACCCGCCCGCGCCCGGTCCGCGACGTTCTCGCCGACCGGTCCCGCTCCCACCACAACAACGTCGTACTCGATAACTTCCGTCATACCGTCAGTGTGACGGTAGGTGTGCCCGTGAGCCACATGGGTACGCGCGCGGAATACGTCCGTCATCCGGACCGTTGTGTCCAGCGGCTTTGCCCCTCGCGGCTTCGCCCCGACATCCCCAGGAAGCAGGAAGAGGGAACACCATGAGCACCACCGTGGAGCTGACCAAGGAAAACTTCGATCAGATGGTCACGGAGAACGAGTTCGTGCTGATCGATTTCTGGGCGTCCTGGTGCGGGCCGTGCAAGCAGTTCGCCCCGGTCTACGAGAAGTCCGCCGAGGCCAATCCCGACCTGGTCTTCGGCAAGGTCGACACGGAGGCGCAGCCGGAGCTGGCCGCCGCGTTCGGCATCCAGTCGATCCCGACGCTGATGATCGTGCGTGACCAGGTGGCCGTGTTCGCGCAGCCCGGCGCCCTGCCGCAGGAGGCCCTGGACGACGTGATCGGCCAGGCCCGGCGGCTGGACATGGACGAGGTCCGCAAGTCCGTCGCCGAGCAGCAGGCGAAGGCGGCGCAGGAGGGCCAGCAGCCCGAGCAGGGCTGAGGCAGTCGGCGAGGAAGGGGCGGCCGCCGCCTACGTCGAGTCGCGGACCACCACCGCCGCCCCGAGCATGTCCCGCACGTCCGGCCGTGCCGCCGGGTCGCGTACGAGCCCGTCGACGAGTCCGGCCAGTTCCTCGCCCGACGGCAGGTCGATCCGTACGGTGCTGAGGCGCGGGCGGAGCAGGCGGCCGAGCATCAGGTCGTCGGCGCCGATGACGGCGACGTCGCCGGGGATGGTGGCGCCCGCGTCCTGGAGCGCCCGCATCAGGAGCATCGCGTACTCGTCGTTGTAGGCGAACACGGCGCGCAGGCCGAGGTCGCGCAGGTGTGCGGCGACGCGGGCCGCGTCCTCCTCCTCGTAGGCGAGGGGCAGGGGCACGACGTCCGCGCCGGTCTCCTGGACGCCCGCGAGGCGGGGCAGGGCGAACGTGCCGAGGCCCGGTTCGCGGGGCATGACCACGCCGATCCGGGAGTGGCCGCGCTCCAGGAGATGGGCGCCGGCGGCGCGGCCGACCTCGCGGTGGTCCATGATCAGCGCGTGGGCGCCCTCGACGGGTTCGGGGCCGAGCGTGATGACGGCTCTCGCCCCTGACCTGCGCAGGAGGTCGACGCCGCCCGCGCCCATGCCGGCCGGGGCGAGCACGGCGACGGGGCGCAGTTCGGCCCAGGCGCGGGCCGCCTCCTCGCCGCCGAGGCCGACGCTCCCGTACTGCACGACGGTGTAGTCGAGGCGGCTGAGCGCCCACTGGAGCGCGTTGAGGAAGCCGCTGTAGAGCGGGCCGACGGGCACGTCGGGGGTCGGCATCAGGACGATGCGGGTGTGCCCGGCGCGCAGGCTGCGGGCTGCGGCGTGCGGGACGTAGCCGAGCTCCTTCGCGGCCTCGTGGACGCGGCGGCGGGTGGGTTCGCTGATGCGGACGGCGCTGGTGTTGTTGAGGACGTAGCTGACCGTGGCGCGCGAGACCCCGGCGAGGCGCGCGACGTCGGCGCTGGTCGGCACGGTGCCCCGCGCGGAGGCGGCCGGGCCGGCGGGGGCCGGGGGTCGGGACGGCGGGACGGATTGCTGCTTCGGTATCTGCACCATGACCCCCGGCATCTTTCCAGACGGCCCCGACGTCCTCCGAGCTACCTGGTCGCCAGTCGCCCCGGCCGCCTCGGAGTCACCTCGTCGCCAGCGTCTCCCACAGCTCGGGCTGTTCGAAACCGAGAGCCCACAGCACGGTGTTGGCCACTTTGTGCTTGCGCAGGACGGGCAGGTGGGCGGCGGTGCCACGCGCGTCCTGGTACCAGACGACGCGCTCCGTCTCGCCATCCTTGTACGTGAAGTGCGGGGTGCGGGAGTCCGGGTCGAGGGCGTAGGGCGCCTTGACCTTGCGGCGCAGCGCCTCGGCCTCCTTGGTCGTCACGGCTCTCGCCCGCTCCTTGCTGCCGACGGCCCAGTCCCAGCCGTACGCCGGGAGCCCCAACTCCAGTTTTTCGACGGGGACTTCGGCGGTGGCGCGGGTGAGGATCTCGTCGTACCAGGCGGGTGAGGTCAGCGGGCCGGGTGTCCCCTGGGCGTTGTGGAGGTTGTACGCCATGATGCGCAGCCGGTCGGCGGCGGCGCCGAGCTTCTTGTAGTCCCAGACGCGGCCGCTGATACGGGTCTTGGGGGTGACGGTGACGAAGCACTGCTTGCGCTGGGCGTGGAGTTTGGCGCACAGGTCGGTGACGAAGGCGGCGTAGCCGTCGCGCACGGCCTCGTAGGTGGCGTCCGGGGTCGGCGCGATGGTCTCGTAGTCGAGGTCGAGGCCGTCGTAGGCGCGGGTGCGGACGACGGCGAGCAGGGCCTCGACGTGCGCCGCGCGCTGTTCGGGGTCGGTGAGGACGGCCGCGAGGGCGCCCGGCTTCACCTGGTCGTTGACGGTGGGGACGACCTGGATGCCCTTGGCGCGCAGGCCGTCGATGATCCGCTGCTCCCCTGCGCCCGGGGCGCCGTCGACGCGGGTCGCGGACTTCGTCTCGTACCAGAAGGGGCTGACGGTGCGGAGCTGCCCGGCGTGGGCGAGGGCGTCCTTGTAGGCGGCGTCCTGGTCCCAGTAGGGCAGCCAGGCGGAGACGGTGCGCGGGGGCGGCGCCGACCGGACGGGGGCCGCCGCGCTCAGGGTGAGCAGGGTGGCCAGGACGGTGAGGACGCCTCGGTGTATGTGTCGTCGTGCCATGGAGCGAGCCTGTGGGCCGCCGGGCGCCCCCGCCGCGCGGATTGCGCCGTCCAGGCTCTAACGTGACCCGGGTGACTGCCTTCACGGATGACAATGCCATCGAGGAGAACCCCGGCCGCCACGGCGCCACGGCCACGGTGGAGGCCGACCCGTGCGAGGTGGGGCGGGTGCGGACCGCGTACGCGCCGGAGCGCGACGGCGACCCGGACCCGGGCGAGATCGTGTGGACGTGGGTGCCGTACGAGGAGAACGACGGGCGCGGCAAGGACCGGCCGGTGCTCATCTTCGCGCGCGAGGCGGCGGGGACGCTGCTCGCCGTGCAGTTGTCCAGCAAGCGCCACGACGACGACCGTGAGTGGGTGGCGATCGGCGCGGGGCCCTGGGACCGTGGCGGCCGTGACTCGTGGGTCGACGTGGACCGGGTGCTGCGCGTGCACGAGCGCGGGATGCGGCGCGAGGCGTGCGCCCTGGACCGGGACCGCTTCGACCTGGTTGTTCTCCGGCTGCGTGAGCGCTACGGCTGGAATTGATCCCCGCCGCCTCCGCCACCGGGCCGTTGCGGGGCACTCTTGTGTGAACCGCCGCGAGCGTCTTGGGTGGTACGAGCGTCGCCCGGGACGGCCCCGCGGCGACGGCACGGTCCGCACCCCGGGCCGTGCGAGGCACGGAGACGAGGAGGCCCGGCATGGGCGAGGGAGACTGTACGGGGCTCGGTGAGCGCATCACCGAGGCCGGGACGGAGGCCCTGGTACAGGGCATCTGCTTCAAGACGGGTCCGCCCCGCACCGTGGGTGTGGAGCTGGAGTGGATCGTCCACGAGCCGCGCCGGCCGCGGCTCCCGCTACCCTTCGAACGACTCGACGCGGCGTACGCCGCACTGCGCGCCCTGCCCCTGAGCTCGGCGCTCACCGTGGAACCCGGCGGCCAACTGGAGCTCAGCTCGCGGCCCGCCGCCACGCTGACGGAATGCGTCTCGGCCGTACGGGCCGATCTGACCGCCGTCCGCGCCGCGCTCCGCGGCCACGGACTCGTCCTGTCCGGCCACGGCACCGACCCGTGGCGCCCGCCCCACCGTGTGCTGCGGCAGCCCCGCTACGACGCCTTGGAGGCGTCGCTCGACCGCGCGGGCCCCGCCGGGCGGTCCATGATGTGCTCCTCCGCCTCCGTGCAGGTGTGCCTGGACGCGGGGTACGAGGAGCCGGGCCCGCTGGGCTTCGGCCGCCGCTGGCACCTGGCGCATCTGCTCGGTCCCGTCCTGGTCGCCGCGTTCGCCAACTCGCCGCTGCTGTCCGGGCGTCCGACGGGCTGGCGCTCCTCCCGGCAGGCGCTGTGGGACCGCATCGCGGTGGGCCGTTCGGGGGCGCCGCCCCTGGAAGGCGATCCGCGCCGGGCCTGGGCACGGCACGTCCTGGACGCGCCCGTGATGTGCGTGCGCACGGACGACGGCCCGTGGCACGTCCCCGAGGACCTGTCGCTGCGGGAGTGGATCCGCGGCGGCGGGCCGCGCCCGCCGACCCGCTCCGACCTCGACTACCACCTGACCACGCTGTTCCCGCCGATCCGGCCGCGCGGCCACCTCGAACTGCGGATGATCGACGCGCAGCCCGGCGACGACGGGTGGCTCGTGCCGCTCGCCGTGACGACGGCCCTGTTCGACGATCCGCAGGCCGCCGAGACCGCGTACCGGACCGTGAAGCCCCTCGCGGAGCGGGCGGGGCACTCGCCCGCTCCGCACAACCCGCTGTGGCGGGACGCGGCCCGGCTCGGTCTCACCGACCCCGAGCTGCGCGAGGCGGCGACGGTCTGCTTCACGGCGGCGCTGGACGCGCTGGACAGGATCGGCGCGGACACCGGCGTACGGGAGGCGGTCGCGTCGTTCACGCGCCGCCATGTCCTGCGTGGCCGATGTCCCGCCGACGACGTGCTCGATCCGCTGTCCGAACCCGCTCAGGGGAGGTCCGTCCGCTCATGACCATCGAGGAGAACGTCAGCACGGATCCGGAGGCGTTGCGCCGTCGCGCGGCGGACGCGCTCCTGACCGCACGCCGCCGCACCACGCTCCTGACCAGTTGCGTGGAGGAGCCCGATCTGACGGCGCAGCATTCGCCGCTGATGTCGCCGCTGGTGTGGGACCTCGCGCACATAGGCAACCAGGAGGAGCAGTGGCTGTTGCGGGCCGTCGCGGGCCGTGAGGCGATGCGGCCCGAGATCGATCCGCTGTACGACGCGTTCGAGCATCCGCGCGCCGAGCGTCCGCGGCTGCCGCTGCTCGCCCCGCAGGAGGCGCGCGGCTACGCGGCCGAGGTGCGCGGCCGGGCGCTCGACGTCCTGGAGGGGGCGTCGTTCGAGGCGGACGGCGCGGAGCGGCTGACCCGGTCCGGGTTCGCCTTCGGGATGATCGCCCAGCACGAGCAGCAGCACGACGAGACGATGCTGATCACGCACCAGCTGCGGACCGGCGCCGCCGCGCTCACCGCGCCGGACCCCGAGCCTCTGGTGGAGCCGCTCGACGGTCCGGCCGAGGTGCTCGTCCCCGGCGGCCCGTTCACCATGGGGACGACCGCCGAGCCGTGGGCGCTGGACAACGAACGGCCCGCGCACGCCCGGTTCGTCCCGGCGTTCCACATCGACACGGTGCCGGTGACGAACGGCAAGTACCTGGAGTTCATCGCCGACGGCGGCTACCGCGACCCCCGCTGGTGGGCGCCGGCCGGCTGGGCCATGGTCCAGGAGGGCGGCTTCGAGGCGCCCCGGTTCTGGCGGCGCGAGGCGGGCCAGTGGCTGCGCCGCCGCTTCGGGGTCACGGAGGTCGTCCCGCCGGACGAGCCGGTCCTGCACGTGTCCTGGTACGAGGCCGACGCCTACGCCCGCTGGGCCGGGCGCCGCCTGCCCACCGAGGCGGAGTGGGAGAAGGCCGCCCGCTTCGACCCCGCGACGGGCCGCTCGCTGCGCTACCCGTGGGGCGACGCCGACCCGACGCCGGAGCGGGCCAACCTCGGCCAGCGCCATCTGCGTCCGGCCCCCGCGGGCAGCTACCCGCTCGGCGCCTCGCCCCTCGGCGTACGGCAGTTGATCGGCGACGTGTGGGAGTGGACGGCGAGCGACTTCCTGCCCTACCCCGGATTCGTCGCCTACCCGTACCGCGAGTACTCGGAGGTGTTCTTCGGCCCCGACCACAAGGTGCTGCGCGGCGGATCGTTCGCGGTCGACGCGGTGGCGTGCCGGGGCACGTTCCGCAACTGGGACTACCCCATCCGGCGGCAGATCTTCGCCGGGTTCCGCACGGCCCGCGACGCCGACCCCCGGGAGGCCGTCTGATGTGCCGCCACCTGGCCTACCTCGGGCCGGCCGTCCCGCTCGGGGAGGTGCTCGACGCGCCGCCGCACAGCCTGTTCCAGCAGTCCTGGGCGCCGCGCCGCCAGCGCCACGGCACCGTCAACGCCGACGGGTTCGGCGTCGGCTGGTACGCGGACGGCGACCCCGTGCCCGCCCGCTACCGCAGGACGGGACCGATCTGGGCCGACCCGTCCTACCAGGACCTGGCCCGCGTGGTCCGCTCGGGCGCGGTGCTCGCCGCCGTCCGGGACGCCACGGTCGCCAGTGCCGACGGCGAGGCCGCGGCGGCGCCGTACGCGTCCGGGACGTGGCTGTTCAGCCACAACGGCGCGGTGCCCGGCTGGCCGCGCTCGCTGACGCCGCTGGTGTCCACGCTGCCCGCCGCCGACCTGCTGTCCATGGAGGCCCGCTGCGACGCGGCGTTTCTCTGGGCGCTGCTCCTGCGGCGGCTGCGCGCCGGCGACGACGAGGCGCAGGCCCTCGCCGACACCGTGCTCGAGGTCGCCGAGGTCACGCCCGGCGCCCGCCTCAACCTCCTGCTGACCAACGGCGAGACGATCACGGCGACCGCCTGGGGCGACACCCTCTGGTACCTCTCCGAACCGGGCCGGCGCACGGTCGTCGCCTCGGAGCCGTACGACGACGACCCGCGCTGGACCGAGGTGCCCGACCGCACGCTGCTCGCGGCGAGCCGCACCGACGTCCTCCTCACCCCGCTCAAGGAGCCACCCGCGTGAGCCCGTACGCACTGACCCGCACGCTGCCCGAGGACGCCACCGGCGCCGCCCTGCGCGCCGACGTCCTGCACGGCCTGACCGCCACGCCCAAGACGCTGCCGCCGAAGTGGTTCTACGACGCGCGCGGCAGCGAACTCTTCGACGAGATCACCACCCTGCCCGAGTACTACCCGACCCGCGCCGAGCGCGAGATCCTCCTGGCGCGCGCCCCGGAGATCGCGGCGGCGACCGGGGCGCGGACCCTGGTCGAGCTGGGTTCGGGCTCCTCCGACAAGACCCGCCACCTCCTCGACTCGTTCACGCAGCTGACGCACTACGTGCCGGTGGACGTGAGCGAGAGCGCGCTGCGGGGCGCTGCGGACCTGCTGCTCGCCGAGCACCCGGGGCTCGACATCCACGCCCTCGTCGCGGACTTCACCCGCGCCCTGGCCCTGCCCGGGACGCCCGGCCCGCGTCTGGTGGCGTTCCTCGGCGGCACGATCGGCAACCTGCTGCCCGGGGAGCGCGCGGAGTTCCTGACGTCCGTACGAGGGCTGCTCGCGCCCGGCGACTTCTTCCTGCTCGGCACCGACCTGGTGAAGGACGAGGCGACGCTGGTCGCCGCCTACGACGACGCCGCGGGTGTCACCGCCGCGTTCGACAAGAACGTCCTGAGCGTGGTCAACCGGGAGCTCGGCGCCGACTTCGACCCCGACGCCTTCCAGCACGTGGCCGTGTGGGACGCCGGGCACGAGTGGATCGAGATGCGGCTGCGCTCGACGGCCGCGCAGACCGTGAAGATCCCGGCGCTTGACCTCGCGGTGACCTTCGCGGCGGGCGAGGAGCTGCGCACGGAGGTGTCGGCAAAGTTCCGGCGCGAGGGGGTGCGCAGGGAACTCGGCGCCGCGGGGCTCGAGTTGACCCAGTGGTGGACGGACGCGGAGGGACGGTTCGCCCTGTCCCTCAGCTCCGTCCCCGCCCCCTAGGACCCGGACCCGGGGGTCACTCGGCCTTGTCGTCCAGGCGGCGGGTGATCTCCCGGGCGGCCCTCTTCGCCTCGGTGGCCGGGTCCGCGCCGGACAGGACCTGGGACATGTAGGACTTGATGGGGTTGTCGGCGGCCTCCACGTTCGCCCAGAGCGGGGACGCGGGGGTCGCCTTGCCGTGCGCGGCGCCGACCGCCATCGCGGCGACGCCGGGCTCGCCGCTGACGGCGTCGGCCAGCGTCGTCTTGTTCGGCACGTAGTTCATGGTCCTGGCGAGTTCGGTGTTCCACTTCTCGCCGGCCAGCGCCTTCACGACGGCGAGCGCGCCCGGCCGGTCGTCGGTGTTGGCCGGGACGACGAGGTCCGAGCCGCCGGTGAAGACGGAGCCCGCCCGTGAGGCCGTCTTGCCGGGGATCGGGAAGTAGCCGAGTCTGCCCTTGAGGGCCGGGTTCTTGCCCACGATCTGCTGGGTCGCGCCGGGGACCGAGATGATCTGCGCGATGTCGCCCTTGGCGAACCGGTCGGCCTGCGAGGGGTGTTCCTCGTCGGCGTCCTTGGGTCCGTCCCCGAGCGCCTGGAGCCGCTCGTAGAAGTCCATGGCGCGCAGGGCGGCCGGGGAGTCGAGGGCGCCGCTCCAGATGCCGCCGGACTCGCGGGCCAGTTCGCCGCCCTCGTCCCAGATGAACCCGGAGAGTGTGTACCAGTCCTGTCCGGCGAGGTAGATGCCCTGCGTGGAGCCGGTGTCGAGGCGGCTGGTCTGGTCGAGCCACTCGTCACGGGTCCTCGGCGGCTTCGTCACTCCGGCCCGCTCGAAGAGGTCCTTGTTGTAGATGACGACGCGGTTGGCGGCGTACCAGGGGATGCCGTACTGGCGGGAGTTGTCGACGCCGGGCTCGGCGAGGCCGGGCAGCCAGTCCTGCATGCCGAGGTCGCGGGCGGACTCCAGGGACAGGTCGAGCAGCCCGCCCTGGTCGATGTACTGCGGGACCTGGGTGTTGCCGACCTCGATGACGTCGGGGGCGCCGTCGCCGCCCTTGTCGGCCTTGAGGGCGGCGGAGACCTTCTCGCCGATCCCGGTCCACTCCTGGACGCGGACGTCGAGGCGGACGTCGGTGTGCTCGGCCTCGAACGCCTTGGTGAAGCGCTTGATGAACGCGTCCGACGCGCTGTTGCGCATCAGCCACACGGTGACCGTGTGCCGCTCGGGGCCGCCGCCCGGCAGGGCGCCGCACGCGGTGGTGAGGACGCCGGTCACGACGACGAGGGAACAGAGGGACAGCACGCCACGGCGGGATCTCACGGGGGGTCACTTTCTGCCTGCGAACAGGTCGGATCGCCCGACGTGGGGGGAGGAGCAGTCAGCTCGTACGGGTATGTGGCTGGATTTTGGTATGTACCAATGGGGCGGTCAAGGGTTACCCAGAAGTAAGTCGCGCGAGCGGGCAAGCCGTGCGTCCGGCCCGCGCGGCGTCCGCCCCCTCGCGCGCGCGGGCACCCTGGGGCACGGTGGAGACATGTCGAATCACACCTATCGCGTCACGGAGATCGTCGGCACCTCCCACGAGGGTGTCGACCAGGCGATCCGCAACGGGATCGCGCGCGCCTCGCAGACGCTGCGCAACCTCGACTGGTTCGAGGTCACGCAGGTCCGGGGCCAGATCGTCGACGGGGACGTCGAGCACTACCAGGTGGGCCTCAAGGTGGGCTTCCGGCTTGAGGGCGACGACTGAGGCCCCGCGTCAGGTCCTCAGGTCCGCCCCTCGCGCTCCTGGGCGTCCTTCAGCGCCGCCGACGTGCTCGCCCAGCGGGCCCGTACGACGGGGAAGCCCGCGTGCTCCGCCTCGTCGCAGACCAGTTCGTCGTCGTCGACGAGCATCCGGACGGTGCGGCCGCGTGCCAGGCGGCGCAGCACGTCGAGCTTCGTGCGCCGGGCGGGCCTGCGGTCGTCGTCGCGCCGCATCTTCAGCGTCGCCGCCGGCAGGCCCTGTGCGGCGAGCCACGCCTCGGTGTCGGCGCGGCACCGCTCGGGGCGCCCGGTGAGGTAGACGATCTCGCACTCGCGCGCGCTGTCGAGGACCAGGGCGACGCCCTCGGCGAGCGGCGGGTCGGCGGGGGCCGCCGCGAAGAAGGCGTCCCAGTCCCGCGGCCTGCGCTCCAGGAACTTCTGCCGGTGGGCGGTGTCGGCGAGCGTGCCGTCCAGATCGAATACGGCCAGCGGCCGTGCGTCCCGGGTCATGTCGGCACCCTACGGCGCGCGGCCGGGAATCCCTGCGGAGCCACCGTGTTGGAACCAACGTGACCACCCCGATCGAGACGACCCGCTTCTCCGTCCTTGACCGTTCGCGCGTCCGGGAGGGCTCGACCGCCCCGCAAGCGCTGCGGGACACCGTCGCGCTCGCCCAGGACCTGGAGCGCCTCGGCTACCACCGGTTCTGGGTGGCCGAGCACCACGGCGTGCCCGGGGTCGCGGGGTCCGCCCCGACGGTTCTCGCGGCGGCCGTCGCGGCGGCGACCCGTACGATCCGCGTCGGCACCGGCGGCGTCATGCTGCCCAACCACCGGCCGCTCGTCGTGGCGGAGCAGTTCGGGGTCCTGGAGTCGCTGTTCCCGGGCCGGATCGACATGGGAATCGGCCGCTCCGTCGGGTTCACGGACGGGGTGCGCAAGGCGCTGGGCCGCGAGAAGGACGCCGCCGACGCCGACGGCTTCGCCGGGCAGCTCGACGAACTGCTCGCCTTCTTCACCGGCACCTCCCCGACCCACGCCCACGCCCGCCCGAGCGAGGGCCTGACCGTGCCGCCGTTCGTGCTCGCGATGGGTGAGGGCGCCTCGATCGCGGCCCGCGCGGGCCTGCCCATGGTCATCGGCGACTTCCGCGACCGGGAGAGGATGCTGCGCGGCGTCGACCGCTACCGCGCCGAATTCCGCCCCTCCCCCTGGGCCGAGGAACCGTACGTCGTGATCTCCGGGACGGTCGCCGTGGCCGGCAGCGAACCGGAGGCCCGCCGCCTGCTGATCCCCGAGGCGTGGTCCATGGCGTACTCGCGCACCCACGGCACCTTCCCGCCGCTGCCGCCCGCCGAGCGGATCGCGGGCCTGGAGATGACCGCCAAGGAGCGCGAGCTGTACGAGTCCGGTCTGCGCGGCCACATCGCGGGCACCGAGCAGCAGGTCGCGGACGAGCTTGAGCGCGTCATCAAGGAGAGCGGCGCGCAGGAGGTGCTTGTCACGACCAGTACGTACGACCGCGAGGACCTCCTGGAGTCCTACCGGCGCCTCGCGCGGGTGGCGCGGCTCAGCCCGGTGCAGTCGGCGTCCGGGCCGTGATCGGGGGCCTGCGCGGTCCGGATACCCTGGGGCCATGCCGCCCGCCGCCCGACGCACCGCCCGCCAGACCGACCTGCTCGAACGGCTGGTGACGCTCCTCGTCGCGGAGGGGTTCGCCTCCTTCACCCTGGACGACCTCGCGGAGCGGCTGCGCTGCTCGAAGACGACGCTGTACCAGCTCGCGCGGAGCAAGCAGGGCCTGGTGCGCGAGGCGGTGAAGCACTACTTCAAGAACGCGACGGCCGCGGTCGAGAAGCAGGTCGCCGACACCTCCGCCCCGGCCGAGCGGGTCGTCGTCTACCTCACGGCGGTAGCGGAGCAACTGCGGCCGCTGTCCCGGCAGTTCCTCGACGACATGGCCGAGTTCGACGCCACCCGCGAGGTCTACGAGGCGAACACGCGACTCGCCGCCGACCGCATCCGGCAGCTCATCACGGAAGGCGTCACGGCGGGCGCCTTCCGCGAGGTGCACGCGGCGTTCGTGGGCGAGGTCGCCGCCGCCACCATGCAGGCGATCCAGCGCGGCGAGGTCAGCCACCGCACCGGGCTCAGCGACTCGGAGGCCTACGCCGAGCTGGCCTCGCTCATCGTCCACGCCGTCGCGTCCTGACGCGGCGCCGGACGGACGGACGCGGCGCTCAGCGCGCCCGGCGCGAGCCTGGCGAGGGCGCGGCTGATGACGAGCCGCTGGATCTGGTTGGTGCCCTCGAAGATCTGCATGACCTTGGCCTCGCGCAGATACCGCTCCACGGGGTACCGGCTGGAGTACCCGTCGTCGCCGAGGAGCTGGACGGCGTCCCCGGTGACCTTCATGGCCTGGTCGGTGGCGACCAGCTTGGCGATGGACGCCTCCTGCCCGAAGGTGAGGCCCTGGTCCTTGCGGCGGGCGGCGGCGAGCGTGGTGGCGCGGGCGGCGGCGACCGATGCGGCCATGTCGGCGAGGGCGAAGGCCGGGCCCTGCTGGGCGATGAGCGGCTGTCCGGCGACCTCGTGGGTGCGGGCGTAGGCGACGGCCTCGTCGAGGGCGGCCTGTGCGAGCCCGGTGGCGACGGCGGCGATGCCCATGCGCCCGCAGTCGAGGGCGGCGAGCGCGATCTGCAGCCCCTGCCCCTCGCGGCCGATGCGCCGCTCGACGGGCAGGCGTACGTCCTCGAACCGCATGGCCGCCGTGGCGGAGCCGGTGAGGCCCATCTTCCGCTCGGGCGGGTCGGCGCTCAGACCGGGCGTGTCGGCGGGGACGAGGAAGCAGGAGATGCCGTGCGAGCGGTCGTCGGAGGTGCGGGCCATGACGGTGTAGAAGTCGGCGTGGCCGCCGTGCGTCGTCCATGCCTTCACGCCGTTCAGCACATAGTGGTCGCCGTCGAGGACGGCGCGGGTGCGCATGGACGCGGGGTCGGAGCCCGCCTCCGGCTCGGAGAGGCAGTAGGCGCCGAGCAGGTCGCCGCCGAGCATGTCGGGCAGCCAGCGGCGGCGCTGCTGCTCGGTGCCGAAGACGGCGAGCGGGAAGCAGGACATGGCGTGCACGGAGACGCCGACGCCGACGCTCGCCCAGGCGGACGCCACCTCTTCGAGCGCCTGGAGGTACACCTCGTAGCTCCGGCCGCCGCCCCCGTACTCCGTGCCGTAGGACAGGCCGAGCAGTCCGGCGCGGCCCAGGGTGCGGAAGGCGTCGCGGGGAAAGGAGCTCGCGGCCTCCGCCTCGGCCGCCTGCGGGGCGAGCACGTCGGTGGCGAGCGCCCGGACGCGGCCGATGAGCTCGACGGCGTCGGGGCCGGGCAGCGCACGGTCAGCGGGCATGGCCTCTCCCTCAACTCGATGATACGGAGAATAGCACCGCAGTATCAATACGGGTACTGGAATCCGTCTTCGAGGACACCCTGTCCGGAGTCCGGTGCACGGCGGCCTAGAATCGTGTGATTTGCCCGCCTCCCCCGCAACCGACCAGCCCCACGCACCTCACCTCAGGAGCCGCGTCCATGTCGCTGCCGCCGTCCTCGCCCGACCCCCGCCACGACGGCTTCGTCCGGGTCCGGGGCGCCCGTGAGCACAACCTGAAGGGCGTCGACGTGGACGTCCCCCGGGACGTCCTCGCGGTCTTCACGGGCGTCTCCGGCTCGGGCAAGTCGTCCCTCGCGTTCGGCACCATCTACGCGGAGGCGCAGCGCCGCTACTTCGAGTCCGTCGCCCCGTACGCGCGCCGCCTCATCCACCAGGCGGGCGCCCCGAAGGTCGGCTCGATCAGCGGGCTGCCCCCGGCGGTCTCGCTCCAGCAGAGCCGCTCGGCGCCCACGTCCCGCTCCTCGGTCGGCACGGTCACCACGCTCTCCAACTCCCTGCGCATGCTGTACTCCCGGGCCGGTGACTACCCGCCGGGCGCCGAGCGGCTCGACTCCGACTCCTTCTCCCCCAACACGGCCGCAGGCGCGTGCCCGCACTGCCACGGCCTCGGCCAGGTGCACCGCACGACGGAGGAGCTGCTGGTCCCCGACCCCTCCCTCTCCATCCGCGAGGGCGCGATCGCCGCCTGGCCGGGCGGCTGGCAGGGCAAGAACCTCCGCGACGTCCTCGACGCCCTCGGGTACGACGTGGACCGCCCCTGGCGCGAGCTGGCCCAGGAGGACCGCGACTGGATCCTGTTCACCGACGAGCAGCCGGTCGTCACCGTGCACCCCGTACGGGACGCGGACCGCATCCAGCGCCCGTACCAGGGCACGTACATGAGCGCGAACCGGTACGTGCTGAAGACGTTCGCCGACTCCAAGAGCCAGACGCTGCGCGCGAAGGCCGAGAAGTTCCTGCGCAGCGAGCCCTGCCCGGTGTGCGGGGGCGCGCGGCTGCGGCCGGAGGCGCTCGCGGTGACGTTCGGGGGCCGCACCATCGCCGAGACGGCGCGCCTGCCGCTGACCGAGCTGGCGGAGATCCTCGCCGCGCACGAGGGCGACTCCGAGACGGCACGGGTGCTCACGGACGACCTGCGGGCCCGCATCGCGACCATCACCGATCTCGGCCTCGGCTATCTGAGCCCCGACCGCCCGACGCCGACCCTCTCCTCGGGCGAGCTGCAACGCCTGCGCCTCGCCACGCAGTTGCGCTCGGGCCTGTTCGGCGTCGTGTACGTCCTCGACGAGCCGTCCGCCGGACTGCACCCGGCCGACACCGAGTCGCTGCTGACCGTCCTGGACCGGCTCAAGGAGGCGGGCAACTCGGTGTTCGTCGTCGAGCACCAGCTGGACGTCATGCGCCACGCGGACTGGCTCGTCGACGTCGGCCCGCTCGCCGGGGAGCACGGCGGGCAGGTGCTCCACAGCGGCCCGGTGGCGGAGCTGCGCGGGGTCGAGGGCTCGGCGACGGCACGCTTCCTCTTCGACGAGCCGCGCGTCGAACGCCGAGTGCGCGAGCCGCGCGGCCGGCTGAAGGTCGGGCCCGTGACCCGGCACAACCTCCACGACGTGACGGCGGAGCTGCCGCTGGGCGCGTTCACCGCCGTCACCGGGGTCTCGGGGTCCGGCAAGTCCACGCTGATCGGCGCGATCACCGAGGACCTGCCCGGCGTCGGGCGGCTCGTGGTCGTCGACCAGAAGCCGATCGGCCGCACGCCGCGCTCCAACCTGGCCACGTACACCGGCCTCTTCGACGTCGTGCGCAAGGTCTTCGCGAACACGGAGGAGGCGAAGGAGCGGGGCTACGGCGTCGGCCGCTTCTCCTTCAACGTCGCGGGCGGGCGCTGCGAGACCTGCCAGGGCGAGGGGTTCATCAGTGTCGAACTCCTCTTCCTGCCGAGCACGTACGCGCCCTGCCCGGAGTGCGGCGGCGCGCGCTACAACCAGCCGACGCTCGACGTGACCTACCGGGGGCGGAACATCGCCGAGGTGCTCGACCTGACCGTGGAGTCCGCCGCCGACTTCTTCGCCGACGACGACGCGGCCAGGACGATCCTGCGCAGCCTGCGCACCCTGCTGGACGTGGGCCTCGGCTATCTGCGCCTCGGCCAGCCCGCCACCGAACTCTCCGGCGGCGAGGCCCAGCGCATCAAGCTGGCCAGCGAGTTGCAGCGGGCGCGGCGCGGCCACACCCTCTACCTCCTCGACGAGCCGACCACCGGACTGCACCCGGCCGACGTGGAGGTACTGCTGCGCCAGCTGCACGGCCTCGTCGACGCGGGGCACTCCGTGGTCGTCGTCGAGCACGACATGGCGGTGGTCGCGGGGGCGGACTGGGTGATCGACATGGGCCCTGGCGGGGGCGATGCGGGCGGGCAGGTGGTCGTCGCCGGGCCGCCCGCGGTGGTGGCCGCCGACCCCGTGAGCCGCACCGCCCCCTACCTTCAGCGTCTGCTGGGACGATGACGGGGCCGGGAGAGCACCAACTCCCGGCCCCGCCCACCCCGCACTCTTCGCGGGACGTCTTCTCCCGTGGAGGGAGTCTCAGCGGCTGACCTTGCGGTTCGCGCGCAGCCACTCCTTGTTCATGCTCGTGATGGAGAACAGCGGGATGCCCTTCGGGCAGGCCGTCGCGCACTCGCCGGTGAGCGTGCAGCCGCCGAAGCCCTCCTCGTCCATCTGCGCCACCATGTCCAGGACGCGGGTCTCCCGCTCGGGCGCGCCCTGCGGCAGGACGTTCAGGTGGTTGATCTTGGCGGAGGTGAAGAGCATCGCCGCGCCGTTGGGGCAGGCGGCGACGCAGGCGCCGCAGCCGATGCACTCGGCGTGCTCGAAGGCGAAGTCCGCGTCCGGCTTGGGCACCGGCGTGGAGTGCGCCTCGGGGGCGGCGCCGGTCGGGGCGGTGATGTAGCCGCCGGACTGGATGATCCGGTCGAAGGCCGAGCGGTCGACGACGAGGTCCTTGATGACGGGGAACGCGGAGGCGCGCCACGGCTCGATGTCGATCGTGTCGCCGTCCTCGAAGGACCGCATGTGGAGCTGGCAGGTGGTGGTGCGCTCCGGGCCGTGCGCGTCGCCGTTGATGACGAGCGAGCACGCGCCGCAGATGCCCTCGCGGCAGTCGTGGTCGAAGGCGACGGGGTCCTCGCCCTTGACGATGAGTTCCTCGTTGAGGGTGTCGAGCATCTCCAGGAACGACATGTCCTTCGAGATCCCGTCCACCTCGTACGTGGACATGGCGCCTTCGGCGTCGGCGTTCTTCTGGCGCCAGACGCGCAGGGTGAGCTTCATGCGTAGCTCCGCTGAGTGGGGTGGACGTACTCGAAGACGAGGTCTTCCTTGTGCAGGGCGGGGGCCGTGCCGGTGCCGGTGAACTCCCAGGCGGCGGCGTAGGAGAACTCCTCGTCGCGGCGCTCGGCCTCGCCGTCCGGGGTCTGCGACTCCTCGCGGAAGTGGCCGCCGCAGGACTCGGCGCGGTGCAGCGCGTCGAGGCACATCAGCTCGGCCAGCTCCAGGTAGTCGACGATGCGGTTCGCCTTCTCCAGGGACTGGTTGAACTCCTCCCCCGTTCCCGGGACCTTGATCCGGCGCCAGAACTCCTCGCGGATCTGCGGGATGCGCTCCAGGGCCTTGCGCAGACCGCTGTCGGTGCGGGCCATGCCGCAGAACTCCCACATCAGCTCGCCGAGTTCACGGTGGAAGGAGTCCGGGGTGCGGTCCCCGTCGACGGCGAGCAGCTTCGCGAGCCGCTCCTCCGTCTCGCGGACGACGGCGACGGTCGCCGGGTGCGTGGCGTCCACGTCGTCGGTGTGCGGGTTGCGCGCGAGGTAGTCGTTGATGGTGGCGGGCAGGACGAAGTAGCCGTCGGCGAGGCCCTGCATCAGCGCGGAGGCGCCGAGGCGGTTGGCGCCGTGGTCGGAGAAGTTGGCCTCGCCGATCGCGAAGAGCCCGGGAATGGTGGTCTGGAGGTCGTAGTCGACCCACAGGCCGCCCATCGTGTAGTGCACCGCCGGGTAGATCCGCATGGGCACCTCGTACGGATCCTCGTCGGTGATCCGCTGGTACATGTCGAAGAGGTTGCCGTACTTCGCCGCGACGGCCTTGCGCCCCATGCGCTCGATGGCGTCGGCGAAGTCGAGGTACACACCCTGCCCGCCGGGCCCGACACCTCGCCCCTCGTCGCACACGTTCTTCGCGGCGCGGGAGGCGATGTCGCGGGGCACGAGGTTGCCGAAGGACGGGTAGATGCGCTCCAGGTAGTAGTCGCGCTCGTCCTCGGGGATCTCGTTCGGGGGCCGGTCGTCGCCCTTGGCCTTCGGCACCCAGATCCGCCCGTCGTTGCGCAGCGACTCGCTCATCAGCGTGAGCTTCGACTGGTGGTCGCCGGTGCGCGGGATGCAGGTGGGGTGGATCTGCGTGAAGCAGGGGTTGGCGAAGTACGCGCCGCGCCGGTGCGCCCGCCAGATGGCGGTCGCGTTGGAGTTCATGGCGTTGGTGGACAGGTAGAAGACGTTGCCGTAGCCGCCGGAGGCGAGGACGACGGCGTCCGCGAAGTACGTGTCGATCCTGCCGGTGATCAGATCGCGGGCGACGATGCCGCGCGCCTTCCCGTCGACGACGATCAGGTCGAGCATCTCGGTACGGGGGTGCAGCTCGATGTTTCCGGCGGCGACCTGGCGGCTGAGCGCCTGGTAGGCGCCGAGCAGGAGCTGCTGCCCCGTCTGACCACGGGCGTAGAACGTACGGGACACCTGGACACCGCCGAAGGACCGGGTGTCGAGAAGCCCGCCGTACTCGCGCGCGAACGGCACGCCCTGGGCGACGCACTGGTCGATGATCTCGACGGAGATCTGCGCGAGCCGGTGCACGTTCGACTCGCGGGCGCGGAAGTCACCGCCCTTCACCGTGTCGTAGAAGAGGCGGTGCACGGAGTCGCCGTCGTTGCGGTAGTTCTTCGCGGCGTTGATGCCGCCCTGCGCGGCGATGGAGTGCGCGCGGCGCGGCGAGTCCTGGTAGCAGAACTGGACGACGTGGTAGCCCTGCTCGGCGAGCGTGGCCCCGGCGCTGCCGCCCGCCAGGCCGGTGCCGACGACGATGACGGTGTGCTTGCGCCGGTTGGCGGGGTTGACCAGCTTGGCCTCGAAGCGGCGGGTGTCCCAGCGCTCGTGGACGGGTCCGGCGGGGGCCTTGCCGTCGACCACTGGTTCGCCGGTGGTGTAATCCGCGTAGGTGCTCATGTCGTTCCTCAACTCACCAATCCGGTCATGACGCCCACGGGCACGGCGATGAAGCCGAGGGTGAGCAGCACGGCGAGTACGTTGCCGATCGTCTTCAGGACGCGGTCACGGGTCCGGCTGCCGACGCCGAGGGTCTGCGCGGCGCTCCAGAACCCGTGCTGGATGTGCAGGCCAAGGGCGAGCATCGCGACGATGTAGATGACGTTGCCGTACCACGTCGAGAACGTGTCGACGACGTTCTGGTACGGGTGCAGGTGCTCGTACCCGTCCGGGTGCACGGTGCCCGTCGTCAGGTCCAGGATGTGCCAGACGATGAACAGGCCGAGGATGATCCCGCCCCAGCGCATCGTGCGGGTGGCGTAGCTCGCGCCGGCCCTCTTGTGCACGTACTTGCTCGGGCGCGCCTTGATGTCGCGACGGCTGAGCTGGTACGCGGAGGTCGCGTGCGCCACGACGGCGACGACGAGCACGACGCGCACGAGCCACAGGCCCCACTCGTGGTGGAGGACCGGCTCGCCCATGGTGCGCAGCCAGTGGGCGTAGTGGTTCATCTCCCCGGGACCGAAGAAGATCTTGAGGTTTCCGATCATGTGCGCGACCAGGTACAGCAGCATCACGATGCCGCTGACCGCCATCACGGTCTTCTTGCCGAGGGAGCTGTCCCAGAGCGTGCGCGCCATGGACGGTCGTCGGTCCGTCCGCGTTGCCAGAGCCATGGCATCAGACGGTAGGGCCGAGAGCCCCGATCGGTCCAAGACATGGAGCAGCTCATTTCCATAGGCATTGCCTATGCGGGGAACTATCGTGGCGTTCATGCAGTTCCAGCAGCTCCAGTACTTCGTCGCGGTGGCCGAGACCCGGCACTTCACCCACGCCGCCGAAGTGGTCCATGTGGCCCAGCCGTCGCTCTCCCAGCAGATCCGCGCCCTGGAGCGGGAGCTGGGGGCGGACCTGTTCCACCGCGCCCGGGGCAACATCACGCTCACGGACGCCGGCGAGGCGCTGCTTCCGCTCGCCCGGCGGATCCTCGCGGACGCGGACACGGCGCGGTACGAGGTCCAGGAGCTGGCGCAGCTCCGGCGCGGGCGGGTCCGTCTCGGGGCGACGCCGTCCCTGTGCACCGGTCTGCTGCCGGACGTGCTCCGCGCCTTCCACGACCGCTACCCCGGGATCCAGCTGCTCATCGAGGAAGGCGGTTCGCACGACCTCGTACGGGAGCTTGCGCGCGGGGCGGTCGATCTGGCGCTGGTCGTCCTGCCTCTTCCGGCGCCGGCGCCCGCGCTGACGACAGTGGAGCTGTTGCGGGAGGAGCTGGTCGTGGTCTCGTCGCCGAGCGCGCCGCGGCCCGGGCGGGGACGGAGGTCCGTCCGGATCTCCGACCTGGAGGGCGAGCGGCTCGTCATGTTCCGGCACGGGTACGACCTGCGGGAACTCACCGTCGCGGCGTGCCGGGCGGAGGGGTTCGAGCCGGACTTCGCGGTCGAGGGGGGCGAGATGGACGCGGTCCTGGGTTTTGTCCGGGCCGGGCTCGGGGTCGCGGTCGTCCCGCGCATGGTCGCGCTGCGAGCGGGGCTCGGCCTCCACGTCACGCCTCTGGCGCGGCCCGGTCTGCATCGGACCATCGCGCTGGCGCATCGCAGTGACGTGGCTCCGCCTCGGGCGGCGCGGGAGTTGCAGCGGATGCTTCTGGAGCGGGAAGGGGGCGCGCCGTAGGGGGTGCGGTCTCGTCACCGGGTGCGGGTCGCGCGGTGGCTGGTCGCGCAGTTCCCCGCGCCCCTGCAATGCGCACTTCGTGCGCCATTGCCCGATGAAGGCGCGGCGAAGCCGCATGCCTTCAGGGGCGCGGGGAACTGCGCGAGCGACCACGACGCAAGCCGCGCGTGGAAGGCGGCGCGAGGGGGCAGACGCTCAGGGGCGTGGGGAACTGCGCGACCAGCCACGACGGAAGCCGCACCCGGCACACGGCCGCGCATGGCAGACGCTCACCCGACCCCGCACCGCAAAACGGGTCCGCGGCGGCTAGCCGGTCGCGTCGGCGAGGGCCAGTTCGTGGAGGCGGTCCGGCGGGCCCGGGCGGGCGTAGTACCAGCCCTGGGCCGTGTCGCAGCCCAGCTCCCGCAACTGCTCGGCCTGCGCCCCCGTCTCGACCCCCTCGACCGTGACGGCCAGGTCCAGGGAGTGGGCCAGCGACACGATCCCCTCGACGATCTTCAGGTCCACCGGATCCGCCGGGAACTGCTGCATGCCCTGGGTGAAGGACCGGTCGAGCTTCAGGACGTTCACCGGCAGGCGGCGCAGGTTCGCCAGGTTCGAATAGCCCGTACCGAAGTCGTCCAGGGCTATGTCGACGCCCATCTCGGACAGGCGCCGGAGCGGCTTCAGCAGGTCGTCGTCCGCCCCGATCAGCGCCGACTCCGTCACCTCCAGGCACAGCGCCCCGGGCGCGAGCCCGGACCGTTCGAGGATGTCGACCGTGTCGGAGACGAGGCCGGGGTGGGTGAGCTGCATCGGGGAGAGGTTCACGTTGATGCGGAGCGGCCCCGCGTCGGCGTGCCGCTGCTGCCAGGTGCGGGCCTGGCGGACCGACTCCTCCAGGACCCAGCGCCCGAGCGGCACGATGAGCCCGGTGTGTTCGGCGAGCGGGATGAACCGGTCGGGCCCGAGGATGCCGTGCTGCGGGTGGCGCCACCGTACGAGCGCCTCGGCGCCGCGCACGCTGCCGTCGCCGAGGTGGACGAGGGGCTGGTACTCGATGAAGAACTCGCCGCGGTCGAGCGCGGCGGGCAGCGCGGTGGTGAGCCCGTGCCGGGTGATGGCGCGGGCGTCGGCCTCGGGGTCGGCCAGTTCGTAGCGGTTGCCGCCCGCGGACTTGGCGCGGTACATGGTGATGTCGGCGCTGCGGAGCACTTCGGCGGGGCTGCGGTCGCCGACGGGGCCCTCGACGATGCCGATGGAGCCGCGCACGGTGAGTTCGCGGTTGTCGATGCGGATCGGGGTGGCGAGGGCGCCCATGATGCGGTCGGCGAGGTCGTCGACCTCGGCCTCGGTGTCGCGGCCTGTGGTGAGCGCCACGAACTCGTCGCCGCCGAGCCGGGCGACCATCTCGCCGGGGGCGGTGGCGCAGGCCTGGAGCCGGTCGGCGACCTCGACGAGGAGCCGGTCGCCGACGGCGTGGCCGAGGCTGTCGTTGATGGTCTTGAAGCCGTCGAGGTCGAGGTAGCAGAGGCCGAAGCGCATGCCCTCGCCCGCGCCGAGCACCTTCTCCAGGCGTTCGAAGAACAGGGTGCGGTTGGGCAGTCCGGTGAGCGCGTCGTGGGTGGCCTCGTAGCGGAGGCGGAGGTTGAGCAGGCGGCGCTCGGTGGTGTCCTCCAGGAGCGCCAGTTGGTACTGGGGCACGCCGTCGGCGTCGCGGAGCAGGGAGACCGTGAGGTTGGTCCACAGGGCCGTGCCGTCGGGGCGGTGGAACGCCTTCTCGACGCGGTAGTGCTCGCGTTCCCCGCGCACCAGCTCGTGGTAGAGGTGCCAGACCTGCGGGGCGTCCTCGGGGTGGGTCCACTCGGCGACGTTGCGCCCGCGCAGCATCCCCTCGGCGCCGCCGAACATCCGCACGAGGGCGTCGTTGACCTCCAGGACGGTACCGTCGAGGGAGGCGATGCTGATGCCGATGGCGGCGCCGTGGAAGACGGCGCGGAACCGGGCCTCGCTGGCGTGGAGCGCCTCGGCGACGGCGCTGCGGGCGTTGAGCGCGGCGACCGAGATGGCCTCCTGCTCGGCGAGCGTCCGCTCGCGCAGGGCGGCGGCGAAGCCCGCGGCGACGGTGTGCTGGAGGCGGGCGCAGCGGGCCCGCAGGTCGTCCTCGCGCTCGGGGGTGCGCGCTTCCTCGCCGCAGTACAGGACGAGGTAGGCGTCGACGACGTCGAGGGTGCGGCTGAGCGCCTCGGGGTCGGTGCAGTGCGCGTCGACGAGGGCGGCGCCGACGGCCTGGCCCTGCGCGGCGTCGAGGGCCCGTGCGGCGAGCGCGTCGCGCAGCCTGCGGGCGAGCGGCACGAGTTCCTGCTCGAACTCGGGCCGGGTCAGTGAGGTCGCCGTCACCGGGTAGATCGCCCGGCTCCAGATCGTGGCGAACCTGCGCAGTCTGTCCTCCGGTCCGCCCGGCTCTGTGCTCACGGCTTGCGCCCCACTCCCACATAGCCCGCGAAGGTGAACGGGTCCTCGTCCTCGGGCGCGGTCTGCGGCCGCCACACCGGCATGGGCACGATGCCCGGCTCGACCACCTCGTACCCCTCGAAGAACCGTCCGATCTGCTCGCGGTCCCGCATGACGAGCGGGTTGCGGACGTCGTCGCGGTAGACGTCGACCGCCTGGCCGGCCTGTTCCTCGGGTATCGGCATGCCCTCGTAGGTGGCGTGCGTGATGATCAGCAGGCTGCCCGGGGCGAGCGCCTCGCCGAGTGCGGCGACCGCCCCGTACGGGTCGTCGGCGTCCTCGATGAAATGCAGGACGGCGACGAGGAGCAGCGCCACGGGGCGGTCCAGGTCGAGCAGTCCCGTGAGCTCGGGGCTGCGCAGGATGTCGCGCGGTTTGCGCAGGTCGGCGGCGACGACGGCGGTGTCCGGGTTGCCGTCGAGGACGGCCCGGCTGTGCGCGACGGCGACCGGGTCGTGGTCGACGTAGACCACGCGGGCGCCGGGGCTCGCCCGCTGCGCCACCTCGTGGACGTTGCCGAAGGTGGGGATGCCGGAGCCGATGTCGAGGAACTGGGTGATGCCCTCGTCGACGGCGTACCGGACGGCGCGCCGCATGAACGCCCGGTTCGCCTGCATGATCTTGGGCAGGCCCGGCAGGAACTCCATGGCCCTGCGGGCGGCCTCCCGGTCGACCTCGAAGTTGTGCGAACCGCCCAGGTAGTAGTCGTAGATCCGGGACACGCTGGGCACCGAGATGTCGATGCCCTGCGGGGCCCAGGCAGGACGATCCATCACTGTCTCCAAGGCTAGGCGAGCCGGTGTTCGAGCAGAGGCTACTGATCAGCCGCCAAAGGTACGAGCCAAAACGGAAATTGACCATCCGTTCTCGGTCACTGCCTGCGGCACGTGCCAGGGGAGAAGATGCGGATCCGCTCCGAAACCGCCCCTTACCCAGCCGAAAAGAACCGGCCCGTTCCCGGCGCACGACCTTTTCATGGCCGTACGGGGAACGGACCGGCCCTCGACCGATCGTCAGGCGGCTCTCCGCGCGCTACTGCGCGGGGCGGCCCACCGGCTTGCCGTCGGGCGCGGCGGCGTACCAGGTGCCGCCCACGCCCTGGCCGTTGGTGTCACCGGGCTTCTTGTCGCCGGAGAAGGTGTACACGGGCCAGCAGTTCAGGGTCTGCTGCTGGGTGCCGTCGGGCCGGTCGAACGTCATGTAGCCCTTGAGGGGGATGTTCTGGGTGTCGTTCTTGGCTACGGGCGCGACCGCCGGCCATTTCTTCGCGCAGGCGCCGAGGCAGTTCGACTTGATCGGCCAGGCCGAGTCCTTCAGGAAGCGGTAGACGGTCATGCCGTTCTTGTCGACGACGATCTCGCCGAGCTTCGGGTCCTTGCGCGTGGACAGGCCCTTGAGGTCGGCGGGGCGCGCCGCGGCGGCCGGGCTCGCCTTCTTGCCGTCGGGGGCGGCGGCGTGCCAGGTGCCGCCGACGCCCTGCCCCTTCGCGTCGCCGGGGGCGGTGTCCATGGCGTAGCGGTACATCGGCCAGCCGTCGATGGTGAGCTGCTTGGTGCCGTCGGCGGCGGTGACCTCGCCGATCAGGGCGTCGTCGACGCCGGGCGCGGCCTTGGCGCCGCTCGCCGGGACGGCCGGCCATGCCTTCAGGCAGGTCGTGTCGCAGTTCGACTTGGGCGGCTGCGCCGTGTCCTTGTCGAAGCGGTAGAGCGTGAATCCGGCGCTGTCCGTGACGACCTTGCCGAGCTTCTTGCTGTCCCACACGGTCAGTTGCCCGGCCGCCTTGGCCTTGGGGGCGGCGGCCGCGTCCGCTCCCTCCTTGCCCGACGAGCCGTACCCGTCGGAGCCGTATCCGTTCGAGCCGTAACCGCCCTGCGCGGGTGCGGCGTTGCCGACGTTCTGGCCGTTCGCGGCCGTGTCGCCCTTGTCCTGACCGCACGCCGTCGTCAGCGCGAGCAGGGCAGCGGCTGTCGCTACGAGCGAGGCGTTCCGCCAGGAGGTCTTCATCGTCAACTCCCGTGTGTAACTGGGGTGTTGCGGGAACCCGGTTGGGCCCGCACATGGCCCTAGGTACGGGCGGGGACGGTGGGTGCGTTCAACGCGGGCCGAGAATTGTCGCGGCGCGTGTCTCCCGGGCCCGCCACCCGGACGGGGGACACGCCGGGGCGCAAACCCCGAATGCTCCCGTTCCCCTCGTTCGGGGCATTGCGGCGGAAGGACGGCGCGTCGTAGCGCGCGGTTGCTCATCATCTCCGTCGTGCATCGAACGAAGCGGGCCAGGTCCGCCCTGGTCACCCGAGCCCTCGCGGTGGTGGCCGCCGCCTGGCTGTGCGGCGCGCCGGCCGGGGCAGCGGCCGCTCTCGCCCCGGCCGACAGCTGCGCGTACGCCTCGGTCGACGGCGGGGCGGGCGGCGGCGCCGTCGCGGTCGCGGGTTCCGACGTGGACTGCAGCGCGGGGCCCAGCACGCCCCCGCCGCACAAGCCGACGCCCAAGCCGCCGCCTCCCACGCCGCCGACGCCGAAACCACCGCCGAAACCGGCCCCGCCGCCGCCCGTTCTCCCGCCGCCCCCGGCGCCCGAACCGCCCCCGCCACCCGCGCCGAAGCCGTCGCCCCCGCGGGCGGCGCCCGCGAAGCCCGCTCCCCCGCCGCCGCCCGCGCCCGCACCGAAGCCCCGGCCGACGCCGAAGCCCAGGCCCACGCCCGAGCCGACACCGCCGGAACCGGGGCCGAAGGCCGTCCACTACCCCGTCCACCGGCCCGCGGTGCACCGCGCACCGCCCCGCAACGGGCCGTCCATCGTCACGCTCACCCTGCTCATCACCGCGCCCGCGGTCCTCGCGGTCGCCGCGCTGCGCCCCCGCTGAATTTGTGTGGAGATTCCATGTCGGAATGGCTTGTTCTCGCCCTCGCGATGATCGCGGTGTGCGGGGTCGTCCTCGTCGTCCAGGTCCTGCAACAGCGGAGGATCGGTGAGGACGACGATCCCTCCGAGACACCGGACGTCATCGAGTACATGACGATGATGATCGGGGTGGTCTACGCGATCGTCCTCGGCCTGGCCATCGCGGGCGCCTGGGAGGCGCGCAGTGCCGCCGAGGACCATGTGCGCAACGAGGCGCAGGCGCTGCACGAGATCCATGAGCGCGTACGGGTCTACCCCGCCGACGTCCGTGACCGGATCCGGGCGGATGTCGACACCTATGTCAGCCATGTCGTGACCACGGAGTGGCACGCGATGCGGTCCAAGGGCGAGCTGACGGACAAGGGCGCGCGGCTGCTCGACAAGGTGCGCCACGACGTCACGGACTTCGAGCCGCGCAACGACTTCCAGGCCCAGGCGTACCAGCCGCTCCTGGACCAGGTGACGGCGGCGGACGACGCGCGCAACGCCCGCGCGGACTCGACCGGGGCCACGATGCCGGGCGTCGTCTGGTTCGGCCTGATCGTCGGCGCCCTCGTGACCATCGGCATGATCTTCGCGCTGCAGATCCGGCGCACCCGCCGCGAGATCGTCCTGGCCGGCCTCTTCTCGTCCCTGATCGCGTTCCTGCTCTTCCTCATCTGGGACTTCGACGCCCCCTACAGCCGTGGTGTGGCGGCCACCGCGGAACCGTTCCTGATGCTCTTCCCCGGGGCCGGATGAGCCCGGGAACGCGGGGCTCGTCGCCCGTTCGCCCGACAAAAATCGCGCCCATTCGGGGCAATCCATAGGGTTTCGGTCAGCGAGGTGCTTGTCCCCAGCGGGCGGAACGGTCCGCGGCTGCCCCTCGTGGACCCGGAGGAACCCCATGCACGCGATACGCGCCGCTTCCGCCGCCGTGCTCGGCCTCACCGCGCTCACCCTCGCCCCGTCCCCCGCCTCGGCGGCGGACGAGCAGCCGTTTGACGTCAGCGTCTCGCCCACCACCGTCCCCGCGGGCGGCCGGGTGACGCTCGGCCAGAGCGGCTGTCCGGGCGGGACGACGGTGACCGCGGGCATCTTCGACACCGTCCAGCTCGGCAGCGGAAGCGGTACGAAGACGGTCACCGTCGACTGGGACGCCAAACAGGGAGCCATGTACGCGGTGCGGTTCTCCTGCGAGGGCCGCCCCGACCGGTCCGTGGACCTCACCATCACGGGCGGGCGGGCCGACGAGCCCACGCAGCAGCCCGCCGACCACGGCGTCCACGCGGGCGCCGGCGGCAGCGTCGGCGGGTTCGACCTCCGCGAGATCGGACTCGGCGCGGCCCTGCTCACCGGCGCGCTCGGCACCGCCTACTGGCGCGCGCGCCGCCGCACCGGCGACGACGAGAGCTGACGGCGCGCCCGGCCCCGTAGCCCCTCAGGCTCTGCCCTCCGAGCGGCGGCGCAGGCACAACGCGCCGCCGCCGATGAGCCCGGAGGCGACGAGGGCGCCGCCGATCGCCATGTCGGCGGGGGTGGCCTCCGGGCGGCGCGCACCGTCGAGGTCGTCGCTGTCGCGGCCGTGCCGGACGTGCTCGTGCGGCTCGGCCGCGGCCGACGCGACGGGGGCGGCCAGCGCGACCGCGGCAGCGGCGGCGACGGCGGACAGGGTCAGGGTCCGGGTGCAACGCATGTGAATCCTCCTCGAGTGAGCGAACCCGGGCGAGGGCGCCGGGGACGTGGACGGAACAGCGAACAGTTGTCAGACGCACCATCGGACGGCGTGCGCGGTCCCGCATGTCGGGGCTGGGCCGGATGGCGCACCGGGCGTGGACCTCGCCGCCGCGCCGCCGCGCCGGGAAGGGGATGAGCCGATGTCCGCCACAGGGTCCGACGAGGAGGCGGGGCCGGCGCGGGGGCGGGCGCCGTGGGGTGTCCTCGCCCTGGTGCTGCTCGCCGGTGTCGCGCTGATCCGCAACGGCACGGGCGAGACCGACTCCGGCCCGCCGCAGCCCGCGTCGGCCGCCGCGGCGGACGCGCACACCCCCGCTCGGGCCGCCGCGCCGCTGCCGTTCTCGCCGCCGGAGCGCGTACGGGTGCCCGCAATACAGGTGGACGCGCCCGTCACCCAGGTCGGGCGGGACGCGGCGGGCTGGGTGGAGGCGCCGCCGCCCGAGGACCCGAACCTGGCGGGCTGGTTCACTGGGGCGGTCTCCCCCGGCGAGCGGGGCACCGCCGTCGTCGTCGGCCACGTCGACACGGTCCGCGGGCCCGCCGTCTTCTACGGGCTCGGCTCCCTGAGGAAGGGCAACCACGTCGAGGTGGTGCGCGCCGACGGCGGGACCGCCGTGTTCGAGGTCTACGGCGTCGAGGTCTTCGACAAGGCGCACTTCCCCGCCCGGAAGGTCTACGGCTCCCGGGGCGCACCCGAGTTGCGGGTCATCACCTGCGGCGGCGGCTACTCGCGCCGGCACGGCTACGACAGCAACGTCGTCGTCTTCGCCCGCCTCGTCCCCGGTCGCTGACCCCGCGCGCCCGGCGCCCCGGCTCTCTCGTCACCTGCGGTTTCCGTTAGCCTCTGCGCGTGACCGATCAGCAGCCACACCAGTTCGAGCGCGGCACCGACGGGCCCAAGGTGATCGTGGTCGGGGTCGACGGCTCCGACTCCTCCTTCCGCGCCGCCGCGTACGCCGGAGGGCTGGCCCGGCGCCAGCGTGCGCTGCTCGCCGTCGTCTACGTGCAGCCCGTCCTCGCGGGCGGCGCCGCGCTCGGCGTCCCCGTCGCGGAGACGACCGACGAGATCGCCGAAAGCCTCATCGCGGAGATCCGCGAGGCCACGGAGCGGGTCAAGGACATATACGACGTGCGCTGGGAGTTCCACACCTTCCGCGGCGACCCCTTCAACGGCCTGGTCACCGCCGCGGACGAACTCAAGGCCGACGCGGTCGTGGTCGGCGCCTCCGAACAGGCCGGCCATCGCATCGTCGGCTCGGTCGCGGTCCGCCTGGTGAAGGCGGGCCGCTGGCCTGTGACGGTCGTGCCCTAAGGGGCCAGTGCGGGGAGAGCGCGTCGTCTTCCGTCTCCGCCGTCGCGGGTGCATCATGATCGGCCGTCAGCCGTCACGTCCGCGAAGAGGTGAGCTCATGGCCGTTCCCCCACGCCCGCGCATGGGACAGGGCGTGCTGCGCCGCAAACCCATCGAACAGATCGACGACACCGAGGGCGCGGCGGGCGGTTCGCAGCTCACGCGCTCGCTCGGGCTGTGGCAGCTCACCGCAATCGGCGTCGGCGGGATCATCGGCGCGGGCATCTTCACCCTCGCGGGCACGGTCGCCAACGGCACGGCGGGCCCGGCCGTCCTCCTCTCCTTCCTCATCGCGGGCGTCGCGAGCGCGGCGGCCGCCCTCTCCTACGCCGAGTTCGCGGGCCTCATCCCGAAGGCCGGGTCCGCGTACACCTACGGCTACGCGGTCCTCGGCGAACTCGCGGGCTGGTTCATCGGCTGGGACCTGCTCCTGGAGTACACGGCGATCGTCGCGGTCGTCGCCATCGGCATCTCGGGGTACTTCAGCTTCCTGCTCGGCGAGATGGGCCTGGACCTGCCGAACTGGATGCTGGGCGCGCCCGGCACCGGCGACGGCCACAAGGTCGACCTGTTCGCCGCCGTGCTGTGCCTGCTGATCGCCTATCTGCTCACCCTGGGCATCCGCAACGCGGCCCGCTTCGAGACGGTCGTCGTCGTCCTCAAGGTGCTCGTGGTGCTGCTCGTCATCGGCGTGGGCTTCTTCCACATCGACACGGGCAACTACACACCCTTCTTCCCGTTCGGTGTGAGCGGCGCGTTCACGGGCGCGGCCACCGTGTTCTTCGCGGTCTTCGGCTACGACGCCATGTCGACGGCGGCCGAGGAGTCCAAGGACGCGCAACGCCACATGCCGAAGGCGATCCTGTACTCGCTCGCCATCTCGATGGTCCTCTACGTGCTGGCCTGCCTGGTCCTGACCGGCATGCAGAACTACAAGGACATCGACCCGGAGAGCGGCTTCTCGACGGCGTTCAAGGCGGCCGGGCTGAGCGGGCTCGCGGACGTGATCGCGGTGGGCGCCATCATCGGCATCCTCACCGTCATGTTCACCTTCATGCTGGGTGTGACCCGGGTGTGGTTCTCCATGTCCCGCGACGGACTGCTGCCGAAGTGGTTCGCGAAGACGCACCCGACGCGACACGTGCCCACACGTGTGACGTGGATCGTCGGTGTCGCGTCGGCCCTCATCGCCGGATTCCTGCCGATCGGCGAGGCGGCCGAGCTGACCAACATCGGCATCCTCCTTGCGTTCGTCGTGGTCTGCGTCGCGGTGATCGTCCTGCGCTATCGCCGCCCGGACCTGCCCCGTACGTTCCGCACCCCCGGCATGCCGGTCGTGCCCGCGGTGGGCGTCGTCTTCTCGATCTGGCTGATCACGTTCCTGCAGTGGCAGACCTGGGTGCGGTTCGCCGTGTGGTTCGTGATCGGGCTCGTCGTCTACTTCGGCTACTCGTACAAGAGGTCGGAGCTGGCGCGGGACACCACCCCGTCGGACGACCGGGTCTAGGCGGGGAGCGGGCCGGGGCGCGGGCGGTCACTCCCCCATCAGCAGGCCGTCCCCGGTGGCGCCCCGGCTCAGGACCGTGCGGCGGATCCGGTCGCGCAGGGCGCGCACGTCGCCGCCCGCTCCCCGGGCGAGGGCCTTGTTCAGGTTGACCGCGCGGCCGGTGCCGGGATCGAACCACATGGGGACGAACGCGGCCCTCGTCACCCGCCACCGCGCGCCGGGGCGGGCGGGGCGGTCGAAGGTGAAGCGGCCGATCGTGCCCAGGTTGCCGCGGACGTCGTCGGCGCCCTCGTGGTTGATCATCGCGCCCGCGATCTGATCACCCATGCCGTAGATGATCCACACCCCGTTGACCTTCTCGTACGCCTGCGGGACATGGGCGTGGGTGCCGAGGATCAGATCGATGTCGGGGCGGCCACGCGTGCGGGAGGCGGTGAGTCGTCTGCCGAGGGTCAGTTGCTGCTCGTTCGGCTCGTCCTGCCACTCCGTGCCCCAGTGCAGGGAGACGACCACCACGTCGGCGCCCGCCCGCCGTGCCGCGCGGGCGTCGGCGACGATCCTTCGACGGTCGATCAGATTGACCGTCCAGGGGCGGCCCGGCGGTTGCGCGTAGCCGTTCGTGTCGTAGGTGTACGCGAGATGGGCGATCTCGGCGCCGCCCGCGCGCAGCCTCGCCGGGCCGCGCCCCTCGGCCGCCGTACGGCCCGAACCCGCGTGCGCGATCCCGGCGCGGTCGAGGGCCTCCAGGGTCCGCGCGACCCCGGCGGCACCGGCGTCCAGGGTGTGGTTCGAGGCCGTCGAGCAGGCGTCGTAGCCGGTGGCGCGCAGGCCCGCAGCGACCTGCGGCGGGGACCTGAACACCGGGTAGCCGCTGTAGTCGCCCGGCGCCCCGTACACCGTCTCCATGTGGCAGATCGCCAGGTCGGCCGGGGCGATCACCGAGCGGGCACCGGCGAGCATGCGGCGGAAGTCGTAGCCGTGGCCGCCCGCGTCGGCGCGGGCCCGTCTGATGATCGAGCTGTGCGGGAGGACGTCGCCGGACGCGACCAGGGTGAAGCCCCCGTCCGGGGCCGTGGCGGCGGGGCGCGGGGCTCGGGGCGGTGGGGCCTCGGGGGCGGCGCAGGCCGCGCCCAGGGCGAGCAGCGCGGCCAGGCACGCCCCGGCCGTGCCGCGCGTACTCCGTGCCATCCGTCTCATCGGTCGGGCTCCTCGGGACGTGCGGGCCCGGCGGCAGCGGACGCGCCCCGGGGGTAGTTCTTCGCCGTACACATCTCCGTATAGGCATATAGTGATGAAGCGGGCGCAAGCCTCCATACCGGGCGCCTCCCTGAACGGGTGGTGTCGCGCTGCGCCACCCGGCCCGTTCACCGCACCGCTCACCGACGGCATCGACCGCCTGCCGCAGAGCCGCGCGTGCCCTCTGGGCGGGACCGGCACCCTGCGCTGGCATACGCGCATGACGACGGCGTTCACGACATCCACGACCCCTGAGGAGGACCTCGCCCAGGTCCAGCGGGAGCACGGCGGGCCGCTGTTCTCGTTCCTGCTGCGGCTGTGCGACGGGGACCGCCAGCGCGCGGAGGACCTGGTCCAGGAGACGTACGTACGGGCCTGGCAGCACCCCGAGGCGCTCGACGCGCGGTACGAGTCGGTGCGGCCCTGGCTGTTCACGGTCGGGCGGCGGCTCGCGATCGACGCGCGCCGGGCGCGGCTCGCCCGGCCCGCCGAGGTCGGCGACGCCGTCCTGGAGAGCGCGCGGGTCTGCGCCGACCACGCCGAGCGGTCCGCCGCCGCGCTCGACGTGCGCGAGGCGGTGGCCACGCTCAGCCCCGAGCACCGGGCCGTGCTGCTCGAGGTCTACTTCAAGGGCGCCAGCGTGGCGGAGGCGGCGCGAGCCCTCGGCATCCCCCCGGGTACCGTGAAGTCCCGCGCGTACTACGCGTTGCGCGCGCTGCGCAGGGTGCTTCCCGGATACGCGCCTGACCTGCGGTGAAACTGTGGGTCGGGTCAAGTATCGGTAAAGCGCCTTGCTCGGCACCGTGGTTCCTCGGTTGAGTAATCCGCTGTCCTCCCCGGCGAGTTGGACGAGATGCACGGGTGGGGCCCGGGGGCCGGCGAAGCGCACGGACCGGAGGAAGGCAGGAAGGAATGTTGCACGAGAGCCAGGGCGGTGCCTCGGGCGCCGACGGCGGGGAACTCGTCGTTCCCATGGCGTGGTTGTACGCCGAGTACATCGCGGACGAGCTGTTGCGTACCGGGGACCTGATGCCCCCCACGTCCTTCGAGTTCCGGGCCGGGCGCGACGCGCTCGCCCTGACGATCTTCCTGTCCGACTCGGACGACGAACTGTCCGGGATCCGGGTGGTGTCCCAGCTGGAGACGTGGTCGTCGCTGACCGCCTACGACCAGCCGTGGCAGGAGTGGGTGCGGGAGCGGTTCGCGGAGCGGGCCGCGTGCCCCTCGGCCGACCTGGAGCTGGCCGCCGCCGCGTGGCGGTGGCTGGAGGAGACCGAACTGCTCGCGCCGGACCTCGACGCGGTACCGGTGCCGGACGAGGAGGACGGGCCGAAGGTGTGGACCCCGGCGTGGCAACTTGGGCTGCCGCTCGGGCACTTGGCCATCCATCTGTTCTGAGCGGGCCGGGCGGGCCGGGCGGGCTCCGTCAGGGGACGTGGACTCCGGCGCGGTACTTCGGGATGCGGATCGTGATCTTCGTGCCCGCGCCGACGCCCGTCTCGATCACCAGGCCGTACGCGTCACCGAAGACCTGCCGCAGGCGTTCGTCGACGTTCGACAGGCCGATGCCGTGCGAGGCCCCGCCCTCGCCGCGCAGGATGGCCCGCAGCTCGTCCGGGTCCATGCCGACGCCGTCGTCCTCGATCACCACCTCGGCCTCGGCGCCCGCGTCCGTCGCCCCGATCATGATGCGGCTGTTCGTCACGGCGCCCTCCAGACCGTGCTTCACCGCGTTCTCCACGAGGGGCTGCAGACACAGGAACGGGAGCGTGACCGGGAGGACCTCCGGGGCGATCTGCAGCGTCACGGAGAGACGGTCGCCGAAGCGGGCGCGGACCAGGGCCAGATACTGGTCGATGGAGTGCAGTTCGTCGGCGAGCGTCGTGAACTCGCCGTGGCGGCGGAACGAGTACCGGGTGAAGTCCGCGAACTCCAGGAGCAGTTCGCGGGCGCGCTCCGGGTCCGTACGGACGAACGAGGCGATCGCGGCCAGGCTGTTGAAGATGAAGTGCGGGGAGATCTGCGCCCGCAGCGCCTTGATCTCGGCCTCGATCAGACGGGTGCGGGAGCGGTCCAGTTCGGCGAGTTCCAGCTGGACCGAGACCCAGCGGGCCACCTCGTCCGTGGCGCGGGCCAGCACGGCGGACTCGCGGGGCGCGTAGGCGACGACCGCGCCCAGGACACGGCCGTCCGCGACCACCGGGGCCGCCACCGCCCAGCGCAGGGGGCAGTCGAGGTCGTCGCAGCCGCAGTCGAACGCGACGGAGCGGCCGCCTCCGGCGAGGGCCGGGGTGACGTGCGGCATGACGTGGGGGGTGTGCGGGTGCTCTGCCGTGCCGTCCCAGGTCAGGACCGTGGAGCGGTTCGTGACGGCCAGGGCGTCCGTGCCGAGGAGCGTCCGCAGGTGGCGGGCCGATTTGCGGGCCGTGTCCTGCGTGAGGCCCGCGCGGAGGGCCGGGGCGGCGAGGGAGGCGGTGTGCAGGGTTTCGAAGGTGGCGCGTTCCACGGGGGTGCCTACGTCGCTGCGGCCTGTGGGGTGGGCGGAGCGTCTGCCTATGAGGAACCCTGCGACCAGGAGGGCGGGGCAGAGGGCCAGGAGGGTTGCTGTGACGGTGCCGGTCACTGGGCGTGGCCTTCCGTCGTGGGGGGTGGGGGTGTGTTGCGGGTGCGGGTGCGAGCCCCACTCGCCGTGGGAGGTGGGGGTGTGTTGCGGGTGGCGGTTGACCGTGGTTGCTCGCGCCGTTCCTCGCGCCCCTGAAAAGCCCCACTCGCCGTGGGGGGTGTGGTTGTTGCGCG
>NZ_JBEYWV010000011.1:0-154027 GCF_040644575.1 Streptomyces sp. NPDC046939 | reverse complement strand
CGGGTGCGGGTTTCTTGTGGTTGCTCGCGCAGTTCCCCGCGCCCCTGAAAAGCCCCACTCGCCGTGGGGGGTGTGGTTGTTGCGCGGGTGCGGGTTTCTTGTGGTTGCTCGCGCAGTTCCCCGCGCCCCTCAAAAGCCCCACTCGCCGTGGGGGGTGTGGTTGTTGCGCGGGTGCGGGTTTTTCGTGGTTGCTCGCGCCGTTCCCCGCGTCCCTGAAAAGCCCCGCTCGCCGTGGGGGATCGGAGGGTTTCTGGGAGGTGGAGGCGGGTCATTGTTGCTGTGGTGTGTGGGGGGATCGTGTGGGGGGTGGCCAGTGAGACCAGGGTCATTGTCAGGAAGCCGACCGGGACCGACCAGAGCGCGGGCCAGGCCAGCAGGGTGTGGAGCCAGCCGTGCGGGGCCGTGCCCGCCACCGTGGATGTCACCGCCACGAACGCCGAGCCGCCGCCCAGGAGCAGGCCCGCCAGCGCCCCCGGAGGGGTCAGGCGGCGCCACCAGATGCCCAGGATGAGGAGCGGGCAGAAGGAGGAGGCCGACACCGCGAACGCCATGCCCACCGCGTCCGCCACCGGGACCCCGTCCACAAGGAGCGCCCCTGCCAGCGGCACCGCCATCGCCAGCGCCACCGCGACCCGGAAGTGGCGTACCCCGCGCCTCGGCAGCACGTCCTGGCTGACCACACCCGCGACCGCCATCGTCAGCCCCGACGCCGTCGAGAGGAACGCCGCGAACGCCCCGCCCGCCACGAGCGCGCCGAGCAGGTCGCCCGCCACACCGTCCACCATCAGGCCCGGCAGCAGCAGCACCGTCGCGTCCGCGTCGTGGGTGGCCGCAAGACCAGGGGCGTACAGGCGGCCCAGCCAGCCGTAGAGGGGAGGGAGGAGGTAGAACGCGCCTATCAGGGCCAGGACCACCACCGTCGTCCGGCGCGCCGCACGGCCGTTCGGGCTCGTGTAGAAGCGGACCACGACGTGCGGCAGGCCCATCGTGCCGAGGAACGTCGCGACGATCAGCCCGTACGTGGCGTAGAGCGGATGGTCGGCGCGGCTGGTGGCGAGGGGCTGGCCCGCGCCCACGCCCGCCGAGGGCAGATCGGCCGGGACCACGCCCGGCGGGCCGCCGCTCCCCCGCCAGGCCAGGAGCAGGAAGAACACCGGGACGAGGAGCGCCGTCAGCTTCAGCCAGTACTGGAACGCCTGCACGAAGGTGATCGAGCGCATGCCGCCCGCCGCCACCGCGAGCACGACGACCGTGGCGACCAGCGCCCCGCCGAACCAGCGCGGCGCCCCGGTGAGGATCTGCAGGGTCAGGCCCGCGCCCTGGAGCTGCGGCACCAGGTACAGCCAGCCCGCGCCGACGACGAGGACGCTGACGACGCGGCGCACTTGGCGCGACTCCAGGCGGCCCTCCGCGAAGTCGGGCAGCGTGTACGCGCCCGAGCGGCGCAGCGGGGCCGCGACGAACACCAGGAGGACGAGGTAGCCCGCCGTGTAGCCGACCGGGTACCAGAGCATGTCGGGACCGTGGACGAGGAGGAGGCCCGCGATGCCGAGGAAGGACGCCGCCGAGAGGTACTCGCCGCTGATCGCCGCCGCGTTGAGGCGTGGTCCGACGGTGCGCGAGGCCACGTAGAAGTCGGACGTCGTGCGGGAGATCCGCAGGCCGAAGCCGCCGATGAGGACGGTGGCGAGGACGACGACGGCCACCGCGGGGATCGCGTACGCCTCGTTCACGGCGCTCCGCTGTCACGGCCGCGGACGAGGTCGGCGAAGTCGCGTTCGTTGCGCTCGGCCCGGCGCACGTACCACCAGGCGATGAGGACAAGGAGTGGGTAGCAGCCGAAGCCCAGGACCAGCCACTCCACCGCCGTGTTGCCCAGGGCTCCGAAGAACAGGGGCAGGACCGCCACCGGCAGCGCGAGGACCGCGAACGCCGCCGTCGCCGCCCGCAGTTGGCTGCGCATCAATGAGCGTACGTACGCGGCGCCGAGCGGCGTCTGTTCGTCGATCTCGCCCTGGGTGCGCAGCCCGGGCGGACCGGCCGCGCCGTGCACGGTGCGCGGCTCGCCGGTCACCACCTGCCGCCGTGGTTCGGACACGGGCGGAGTGTAGGCGGGCGGAAGGTGGTGAAGGAAGGGGTGCGCTGGTCAGCCGGTGGCCCGGCGCATCAGCAGCTCCCGTACGCGGCTGGCGTGGCGGCGGCTCACGGCGATCTCGGCGGCGCCGACGCGCAGGGTCATGCCGGTGCCGTCGAGCCGGAGTTCGTCGATGCGGTGCAGGGAGACGAGGTGGCTGCGGTGGACGCGGACGAAGCCGAGCGGCTGCCAGCGCTCCTCCAGCGTGGTCAGCGGGATGCGGACGAGGTGGCTGGCGCCGTCCGTGGTGTGCAGGCGCGCGTAGTCGCCCTGCGCCTCGGCGTACGTGATGTCGGAGACGGGGACGAGGCGGGTGACGCCGCCCAGCTCGACGGGGATGCGGTCCGCGACCGTCGCCGGGGGCGGCGCGCTGGCCGCCCGCTCGGCGACCCGGCGGACGGCTTCGGCGAGGCGTTCGCGGCGCACCGGTTTCAGCAGGTAGTCGACGGCCTTCAGGTCGAAGGCCTGGACGGCGAAGTCCTCGTGCGCCGTGACGAAGACGACCAGCGGGGGGCGCGCGAACCCGGCGAGCAGGCGCGCCACGTCGAGTCCCGTCAGGCCCGCCATCTGGATGTCGAGGAAGAGTACGTCGATGGCGTCGCCGCCGCCGGGCCCCTCCTCCAGGGCTCGGCCGATGCGGCGCAGCGCCTCGGTGGCGTCGGTGGCGCCCTCGGCGCTGCGGACGCGCGGGTCGGCGCGCAGGAGGTAGAGGAGTTCGGCGAGGGCGGGTTCCTCGTCGTCGACGGCCAGTACGCGCAGCATGCGGCGGAGTGTAATCGGGCGGTCGCCGGACGGTCGCTTGAGTGATTCGGGCGCCGGGTGCGTACCGGTGGGCGAGAGCGGGAGGAACGCATGAGGTCCCTGGAACGGCATCGCGACGCCGGCGCCTACGCGCTGGGGGTCCTGGACGCGGCGGACCGCTTCCGCTTCGAGGACCATCTCGCCGAGTGCGGGGTGTGCGCGGCACACCTGCGTGAGCTCGGCCCCGCCGCCGACGTCCTCGACGTGTACGCGCGGGCGACACCGCGCTGCGTGGAGCTGTTCGCGCGGCCCGCGCCGACGCTGGTGGACCGTGCCGTCGACCGGCTCGCCGCGCTGCATCGCAGGACGCGGCGGAGGCTGTGGGGCGCGGCCGTGGCGGCGGTGCTGCTGCTCGGCGCGGCCGGGCAGGGCGCGGCGCTCCTGTCCGAGCACGGCGGTGCGGGCCCGGCGCCGCTGATTCTGCGCGGCCGGGACCGTACGACCGGGGTCGCCGCCACCCTCACCGCCCATGAGCGCGGCTGGGGCACGCAGGTGGACCTGGACGTCCGTGACGGGGGCGGGCCCCGCGTCTGCGCGCTGGTCGCGGTGGACCGGGACGGCACGGAACAGACGGTGGCGAGCTGGACGGTGCACGGCGGTGACCGGGTGAGGGTGCAGGGCGGTGCGGCGGACCGCCCCGACGAGATCCGCAGGTTCGAGGTGCGGGCCACGGACGGCGGCCGGCTGCTGGCCTTGCCGGTGACCGGCTGACGCGGCCTACTTCAGCAACCGGGACAACCGGCGGTCGGCCAGCGGCTTGCCGCCCGTCTGGCACGTCGGGCAGTACTGCAGGGAGCTGTCGCTGAAGCTGACCTCGCGGATGGTGTCGCCGCAGACGGGGCAGGGTTCGCCGGTGCGGCCGTGGACGCGCAGGCCCGTCTTCTTCTCGGCCTTGAGGCGGCCGGCCGCGACGCCGCGTGAGCGTTCCACGGCGTCCTTGAGCGTGGTGCGCAGCGCCTCGTACAGGGTGTGGACGTCCTCCGGCTTGAGGGTCGCCGTCTGCTTGAACGGGGACATGCGGGCCACGTGCAGGATCTCGTCGCTGTAGGCGTTGCCGACGCCCGCGATCAGGCTCTGGTCGCGCAGGGCGCCCTTGATCTGGCGGCGTTCCCCGGCGAGGAGCTTGGCGAAGGCCGCCTCGTCGAAGTCGTCGGCCAGCGGGTCGGGGCCGAGGCGTGCGATGCCCGGTACATCGCCGGGGTCGGCGACGACGTAGACGGCGAGGCCCTTCTTCGTGCCCGCCTCCGTGAGGTCGAAGCCCGCGCCGTTCTCCAGCGCGACGCGCAGTGCCAGCGGGCCCTTGCCCGGCTTGGGCGGGCCGTCGGGGAGCCGTTCGCGCCAGTGCAGCCAGCCCGCGCGGGCCAGGTGGGTGACGAGGTGGAGGCCGCCGGTGTCGATGTCGAGGAACTTGCCGTGCCGGGCGACGGAGGTCACGGTGCGGCGTTCGAGGGCCATGGGCGGGGGGTCGTACGTCTTGAGGACGTTGATCGCGACCGGCAGGACGCGGGTGATCTCGTGTCCCACCAGATGCTCGGTGAGGAAGTCCGTCAACGCTTCGACCTCGGGCAATTCCGGCATACGTACAAGAGTGCCACGGCGCACGCCGGCGGGCCCGGCCGGAGATTCCCGACCGGGCCCGCCGTACCGCCGGAGGGAGGCGTCAGTGGCGCGGGCCGTGGCCCGGGCCGGACCTGCCGTCGCGCGGCATGCCCTTGCGGTCGGTCCGCTCGGGGGTGTCGTACTCGATCCGCTCCTTGCGGACCGTGCCGGAGACCTCGTCCGTCTCGGTGACCTTCTCGGTCTCCAGGCGGACGCGCTCGACCGGGACCGTCTCCTTGCTGACGACCGCGCGCTCCTCGTGGAGCGTCACCTCGGTCTCGGCCTCGCCGATGCTGGCACGCCTCGCGTCGCCCTCGCGGATCGGTTCGCGGACGACGCGGACCTCCTCGTGGGAGACCGGCACGGACGTGGTGACGTCCTCCGTCTCGACGACCTTGCGCAGGTGGGCCCGGCCCACCTCGTGCTCCTCGGTGCCGATGCGCAGCCGCTCCTCGGAGCGGATCATCTCGTCCTTGCCGTCCCTGCCGGTGCCGGAGCGCATGGCGGGCTCGCGCTGCCCGGCGCCCGCACCGGCGGCAGCGGCGTGGCGCCCGTGGTGCTCCTCGCCCCGCATACCCGCGCCCATGCCCGCGCCGGCGGCCGTGCCGGTGGCGGCGGCGTCGCCCCGCATGCCGGTGCGCCCGGTACCGCCCATGGGGGCGGCGGACGGCGACGAGAGGCCGTAGTGCCGGTACAGCTCCTGCTTCTCGTCCTGGTCGAGGTGCTGGTCGGCATCGACGCGGGGCGCGTCCTTGACCGCCTCCTTGGTGTACGCGACCTTCAGCCTGTCCTCCTCGCGGCTCGCGCCCGCCAGCGGCACGAAGGTCTCCTTCATGCCGAAGAGGCCGGTCTTCACCGTCACCCAGTCGGCGCGGCCCGTGGCGTCGTCGAGATAGACCCGCTCAACGCTGCCGATCTTCTCTCCCGTGCGGTCGTACGCCGTGAGCCCCACGAGGGCATCGGGATTGTTGAAGGTTTCGCCCTGCGTCATGCGTGATCACTCCCTCCGGGAACATGGGGGCGAACGGAGGTCGCCGCTTCGACCATGTGCCTCGTCTCCATGGCGCGACGCCGCCCGGCCACGTGCAACAGAGGACTTCACCCCGGGTAGCCGAACGGAGTACCGAACCGGGCTTCCGCCGTGCGACAGAGCGGATGTGGCGTATCGCACGGGCGTCGCAGGGATTACGCCATACGGGTGACATGCCCGACCGCCGACCTGACCGCGGGGCGCGCCGTCGGGGGTTCGTGGTGTTGGGGGGCCGTGCGGCGCAGACTGGGAGGTGTGGAGTGGTTCGGTGACGGTGATTACTGGCTCGGGCGGCTGGTGTTCCAGCGTGGGCTCGCCGCGGTCTATGTGGCCGCGTTCGTCGGGGCCGCGCTGCAGTTCCGTGCGTTGATCGGGGAGCGCGGCATGCAGCCGGTGCCGCGGTTCCTGGCGCGGGTGGGGTGGCGGCGGGCGCCGAGCCTGTTCCGGCTGCGCTACTCGGACCGGTTCTTCGCCGGGTGCGCGTGGGCCGGTGCCGCTCTCGCCGTGGCGCTGCTCGCGGGCGTCGACGGGCTGGTGCCGCTGTGGGCGGCGATGCTGTTGTGGCTGGCGCCTTGGGCGCTGTACCTGTCGATCGTCAATGTCGGGCAGACCTGGTACGGCTTCGGCTGGGAGTCCCTGCTCCTCGAAACCGGCTTTCTGGCGGTGTTCCTCGGCAACGACGAGGTGGCGCCGCCGGTCCTCGTCCTGTTCCTGCTGCGCTGGTTGCTGTTCCGTCTGGAGTTCGGCGCGGGCCTCATCAAGTGGCGCGGCGACACCTGCTGGCGGAAGCTGACCTGCCTGTACTTCCACCACGAGACGCAGCCGATGCCAGGGCCGCTGAGCTGGTTCTTCCACCGTCTGCCGCGTCCGCTGCACCGGGTGGAGGCGGCGGCGAACCACGTCACGCAACTCGTCGTCCCGTTCCTCCTGTTCACGCCGCAGCCCGTCGCCACGGTGGCCGCCGCCATCATGATCGTCACGCAGTTGTGGCTGATCCTGTCGGGGAACTTCGCCTGGCTGAACTGGCTGACGGTGGTGATCGCCGCCGCCGCGCTCGACCTCACCCCGCTGCACACGCCTCCCGAGATGCCGAGGGCACCGCTCTGGTACGAGGTCCTCGTCCTCGCCCTGACCGTCCTCGTGGCGGTACTCAGCCGGCACCCCGCCCGCAATCTCCTCTCCCGGCGCCAGTCCATGAACCGCTCGTACGATCCCCTGCACCTCGTCAACACGTACGGGGCCTTCGGCACGGTGGGCCGGGTCCGGCAGGAGCTGGTGATCGAGGGCACGGCGGCCCCGAAGCCACGCCGCGACTCCGAGTGGCTGGCCTACGAGTTCAAGGGCAAGCCGGGTGATCCGCGCCGCCTGCCGCGCCAGTTCGCGCCCTATCATCTGCGGCTGGACTGGATGATGTGGTTCGCCGCGCTGTCGCCCGCGTACGCCAGGCCGTGGTTCGACGGGCTCGTCGAGCGCCTCCTCGAAGGCGACCGGGACACGCTCCGCCTTCTTCGCCACTGCCCCTTCCCCGACGAACCGCCCACCCACATCCGGGTCCTGGTCTATCGCTACCGGTTCTCGACGTGGCGCGAGCTGCGGGCGACCGGCGCCTGGTGGCAGCGGACCTATGTACGGGAGTTCCTGGCGCCGACGCGGCTGAGCGGGTAGTTCCTACGGTCCGGGGGTGGGGGCGCCGGGAGCGAGGAGGTTGCGGGCACGGGCCTCCGACCAGAACGCCTCCGGCACCGGGGTGTCGAACTGCTCCACCGCGTCCAGGACTTCGGCCGCCGAGCGGGTGCCGACCAGCACACCCGTGACGGCGGGGTGGCCGAACGGGAAGGCGAGCGCGGCGGCCCGCAGCGTCGTGCCGTGCCGTTCGGCCAGCTTCTTCCACTTCAGCGCCTTGCGCACCATGACCGGCGCGGCCAGCGTGTAGTCGAATGTGCCGCCCTGTCGCGGGTCGGCCAGGAGGCCCGAGTTGAAGACGCCGCCGATGACGACGGAGACGCCGCGCGCCGACGCCATGGGCAGGAGATGGGGCAGGGCACCCTGGTCCAGGAGGCTGTAGCGGCCCGCGCACAGGACCACGTCGACGTCGGTGTCGCGCACGAACCGGGTCAGCATCCGCGCCTGGTTCATGCCCGCCCCGATGGCGTCGATCAGCCCCTCGCCCCGCAACCGCTCCAGCTCCGGATACGCCTCGCCGAACGCCTGCTTGGCGTGGTGGTCCGGGTCGTGCAGATACACCACGTCGATTCTGTCGACGCCGAGCCGGCCGAGGCTGTCCTCGAGGGAGCGGCGCACCCCGGCCGCGCTGAAGTCCCATACGCGGCGGTGCGTGGCGGGCACGGCGAACCCGTTCCGCACGTCGTCGCCCCCGCCGTCGTACGGTTCCAGGAGGCGGCCGACCTTCGTGGACAGGGTGTACGAGCCGGTGGGCCGGGAGCGCAGGAACTCGCCGAGGCGGCGCTCGGACAGGCCGAGGCCGTAGTGCGGGGCGGTGTCGAAGGAGCGGATGCCCGCGTCCCAGGCGGTGTCGAGCGCGGTGTACGCCTCGTCGTCGCGGACCGGCGTGAACAGGTTGCCGATGCCCGCCGCGCCGAAGCCGAGCGCGGTGACCCGGACGCCGGTCCGGCCGAGGGGGCGGGTCCGCATCGACGTCACCGTCCGGCTCCGTTCGCGTGGGGTGGTCCGGGAGCGACTGCTCGCACGTGTGCCCGCACCCCATGGCCGGGTGGCTTCGGGGGGTGCGGGCGGACGAGCGGACTACGGAAACACGCCTCAGTCGACGCTGGGCAGGATGTGCGGTTCGGCGAGGTCGTCCTCGTACCCGGCGAGGCGGATGGGGGCCGACCGGGCCCAGACGTCGAGGCTGCCGAGCTTCTCCGGCCTGCGACGGCCGGCCCGCTCGGTTCGGTCCTTCGGGCGCTGTTCGCGATTCGTCTTCTCTGGTGTCACCGCGCACTCCTCATGTGTCGGGTAACCCGCTCCGGCGTGACCGGCCCAGCGTCGCGCGGGGCACCGGACGCCCGATAGGGCTTGAGTAGAGGGCCAGTCCGGGCGCGGTGGCGCCGGTTGTCGCTGGTGGGATCGGCCGTGGTGACCGGCTTCTCCCCGGGCGGTTCCATGGGTACGGGTGGGACCCACTTGCAGTAACCGTCCGGCTACAGAGTAACCAAATGAGCGGGGGTCCGCTCGATGGGGCTGAAACCCGTACGTCGCGCACGGGTCGCCGTGTGTTCATTCAGCCATGCGGAGGCGGCCCGCGCGAGCGATTTTCGGCGCCAGGAGGAGACTTCTGGGTTTTTCGTCAGTAGTCCGGGGCGGGCCGGTCCGTGTTGACGGTGCGGCCCGGCCCGTCGGTGACCTCGGCCGAGGGCCGGGAGGTCGCGTCGGGCGAGCCCGTGGGCTGGGCGGGAGAGGGGGCGGGCGGGGCCTGGCCGTCCGGCGGGGGCGGGCCCGTCGGGCTGGCCGTGGCGGTGCCCGCGGCCTCGTTCGCGATCGAGTCGAAGTCCACGTCGCCGGTGTTCTCCAGCATGGTGATGTGGTCCAGGACCGTCTGGTTGGCGTCCGTGGCCAAGTCGCGTACGAGGCTGTTGCGCGTGGTGTGCCGGACCTGGGCGACGAGCGCGAACACCTTGCCGTGCGAATCGCGGAGCAGATTGGCGAACTTGCGTTCGTAGTCCTTGCCGCTCGCCGCGGACATCTCCCGGAGCCACCCCTGCTGCTGCGCGGACGGCTGGTTCGGCAGTTCGACGCCGAGGCGCGCGGCCACCGAGCGCACCCGCTGATCGAGGTCGGTGTGGCCGATGACGAGGTGGTCCCCCGCGTCCCTGATCGCCTGTGTCGGGGCGCGCTCCATGGCCTGCTGGCCGGCCGGGATCTCCCACAGCCCGGCGAGCCTGACCTTGACGAGGAAGTCCCGGTCCGTCGCCGACAGCGGGCCCCACGGCGTGGACACCGTGCTCGCGGCCAGGTTGGCCTGGCCGGTTCCGGACCGGTCGGCGTACGACCAGATCGGGAATGCCAGGGCGCCCAGGGTGGCGACCAGGGCGGCGAGGATGAGGGTGGTGCCGTTCACGCGACGCAAGCGGTCCTCCTGGTGACCGACGTCGGCTCGCCCGCGTGATGCCCGTGCGGGCAAGCCAGTTGTTGGTACGGAAAGATACGGGCGGGGCGGCCGGGATGTTCAGCCCCGCGACGCCTCTCCTCGCCCTCACCGCCTCGCCACCGACGACGCATCGTTAACGCCCCGTTGACCGTCCCGTCGGCTGCCGGTCCGCTGCGCATGGCCTCCCCCTGGTCTGCTTCCGGACAGACGCACAGGCAGCGCAGGGATGTCGGGAGGAGTCGTCCATGGACCGCGTGGAACGCGTCGAGCTGCGCACTGTCGAGGAGTTGATGGCGGTGCTGCACGCCTGCCGGGGCGCGTGGGGCGCCCCCGGCCGCGGCGGTGCCCGGGTGGACCTGCACGACCACGCGCTGCAGACAGCGGCGCTGCTCAGGCGCGGCCGGCCCAGCGACAAGGAGTTGCAGGTCGCGGGGCTGGTGCACGCGCTGGGACCACTTCTTGACCCGGGCGGTGACGTGGGGGTCGCGAACGCGGTGCGGGGGCTGCTCGGGGAGCGGGTGGCGCGCCTGGTCCGGCTGAACGAGGCGGCGCGACGCTACGTGGCCGCGCTGGAACCGGTCCGTGGCCTGCCGGCGCGCGGCGCGATGCCGGCGCACGAGATCGCCGCGTTCGCCTCCGATCCCCTGGCCGAGGACGCGCTGGCCCTGCGCCAGGCGGCGGACGCGGCCTGGGTGGCGGGGATGGACGCGGGGGTCATGGAGGACTGGCGCCCGGTCCTGGAACTGGTGGCGGCCCGGCGCACAACCGCCGTACGCAGATGAGGAATTGAGCGGCGTGTGGGACCGTGGCCCTCATGGTCCCGCCCCGCGCCCTCGACGGCAGGGCGGCTGTCGTGACCGGTGCCTCGCGCGGCATCGGGCGGGCCGTCGCCGAGGAGTTCGCCCGCGCCGGAGCCGCGCTGTGCGTCACGGCGCGCGACCCCGACGGCGTGCGGGAGACGGTCGCGGCGCTGCGGGCGCGCGGCGCGGACGCGGTGGGCGTGGCCGGGTCCGTCGCCGACCCGGCGCATCTGTGGGAGGTGACGGAGCGGGCGACGGCCGCGTTCGGGCGGGTGGACGTCGTGGTGAACAACGCGGCGACGAATCAGCCGTACGGGCCGCTGATGGACGTGGACCCGGACGTGTGGCGCACGGCGTTCACGGTGAACGTCGAGGCGGCGCTGCGGCTCGTGCAGTGCGCGTGGCGGGCGTGGATGGCCGAGCACGGCGGCGCGGTCGTCAATGTGTGCACGGAGGGCGCCGCCCATGTCGGCCCGCACGTCGGCGCGTACGGCACGAGCAAGGCGGCGCTGCTGCACCTGACGGCTCAGCTGGCGGGCGAGCTGGGCCCGACGGTGCGGGTCAACTCGGTCTCCCCCGGTCTGGTCCGCACCGAGATGGCCCGCTTCGTGTGGGAGCGGGCCGAGGAGAGCGTCGCGGCCGGGCTGCCGTGCGGGCGCATCGGCGAGCCGGAGGACGTGGCGCGGGCGGTGCGCTGGCTGGTGTCGGACGAGGCGTCGTGGATCACCGGCGCGGATCTGGTGGTGGACGGCGGCACGCGGGTGCGGGCCGCCTCACCGGGCGGCGGCGCTGCGGACGCCGTCCACCACCGGCTCCGCTACCACTTGCCGGGTTCGTAGTCCTTCAGGAAGACCCCGTACACGTCCTCGCCCGCCTCGCCGCGCACGACCGGGTCGTAGACGCGGGCGGCGCCGTCGATCAGGTCGAGCGGGGCGTGGAAGCCCTCCTCGGCGAGGCGCAGCTTGTCGTAGTGGGGGCGCTCGTCGGTGATCCAGCCGGTGTCGACGGAGGTCATGAGGATGCCGTCGCTCTGGAACATCTCCTGCGCGCTGGTCCGGGTCACCATGTTCATGGCGGCCTTGGCAGCGTTGGTGTTCGGGTGGCCCGCGCCCTTGTAGCCGCGGCCGAAGACGCCCTCCATCGCGGAGACGTTGACGACGTACGCGCGACCGCTCGACGCCTTCTTCGCGGCGTCGGCCATGGCCGGGCGCAGGGCGCTGATCAGGATGAACGGCGACGTGTAGTTGCAGAGCTGGGTCTCCAGGAGCTCGACCGGGGAGATCTGGTCGATGGTCTGCACCCAGGTGTTGGAGTCGACGACGTCGGGGACGAGGCCGCCCGCGTCGATGGCGGTGCCGTCCAGGTGCCGCTCGACGCTCGCGTTGCCCGCGACGAGCGCGAGGTCGGCGACCTTCTGCGCGTCGAGGCCGCTGGTGCCGATGGGCAGCGCGGCGATGCCGTCGACCGCGCCCGAGTTGAAGGCGCCGATCACGGAGTGGGCGGGCAGCTCACCGGCGGGCAGCGGCGCGCTCTCGCCCTCGACGAGGGCGGCGTAGGCGGAGGGCAGGCGGCGCACGGTCTGCGTCGCGTTGTTGATGAGGATGTCGAGCGGCCCCTGCGCGGCGACGCGCTCGGCCAGCTCGACCGACTGCGCCGGGTCGCGCAGGTCGATGCCGACGACCTCCAGGCGGTGGATCCACTCGGCGGAGTCCTCCATCGCCTTGAAGCGGCGGATGGCGTCCTTGGGGAAGCGCGTCGTGATCGTGGTGTGCGCGCCGTCCCGCAGGAGCCGCAGCGCGATGTACATGCCGATCTTGGCGCGGCCGCCGGTGAGCAGGGCCCGCTTGCCGCTGAGGTCGGCGCGGGCGTCGCGTTTGGACCGGTTCACGCGGGCGCAGTCGGGACAGAGCTGGTGGTAAAAGTAGTCCACCTCGACGTACCGGGTCTTGCAGGTGTAGCAGGAGCGCGGGCGCTGGAGTATCCCCGCGATCGTGCCCTCCTCGGTGCGGGACTGCGGCAGCAGGCCCTCGGTCTCGTCGTCGATGCGCTGCGCGGAGCCCGTCGCGGTCGCCTCGGTGACGGCCTTGTCGTGGGCGGTCTTGGCGGCGCGGCGCTCCTGGCGGCGGCGCTGCTTCACGGTGCGGTAGATCCCGGCGGTGGCGCGCCGCACGGCGATCGCGTCGGGGTGGTCCACGTCGAGGCGGTCGAGTTCGTCGAGCACGCTGAGGCAGACGGCGAGCCGCTCGGGGTCGATGCCCGGACCGGGGGCGGCCCCGGTGAGGTCAGGGGCCCCCGGGGCCTGGTTGTCGTCTGTCACCGTCATCGCCGCTGCCGTTTCTGGGAAGGAGTTCTCGCACGTCACGCCCGGTGCGCGGGCGCTGTCGAGAACGATGAGAGCCAAATTTTACAAACGGCCCGGTCCAGTCTCCAAACTCGATGCGCCTCAGGGCGCGCAGGCGGCGGTCAGCGCGGGCAGCTCCTCCGTCACGGCGCGGGCCAGCACGGCGAGATCCGGGACGGCCTGCGCGTCGGCCACGAGCCCGTAGTGCACGCGCCCCCGGTACGTGGAGACGGCGACGGCGAGGGACTGCCCCTGGGCGAGCGGCGCCAGCGGGAAGACCTCGGTGAGCGGGCAGCCGCCGAGCCGCAGGCCGAGGCTGGGCAGCGGCACGCTGGTGACGAGGAGGTCGAAGAGCAGCCGCGCGTTCTGCCCGACGAAGGAGCCGCCGAGCCGGTGCCCGAGGGGCGGCAGGTGATCGGCGAGCAGGGCGACGGCCCCGGCGCCCCGGTTCGGCCCGGCGTCCTTGTGCCGGTCCATGGCGGCCCGGACGACGCGCAGCCGCTGCTCGGGATCGGGCTCGGTGACGGGCAGGCGAAGGAGGTAGCCGGAGAGCCGGTTGCCCTGCGGGTGGGCGGTGCGCGGGCGGCGCCGGGAGACGGGGATGAGGGCGCGCGGCTCGACGCCCTCGCTGCCGTCGCCGCGCTCGTCGAGCCAGCGCCGCACGGCTCCGGCGACGATCGCGATGAGCACGTCGTTGACGGTGCCGCCCGCGCTCTTGCGGACGCGGTGCACGTCGTCAAGGTCGAGGACGACCCCTGCGGTGGCGCGTTCGCCGCTGGGTTTCGAGGTCAGCGCGGGCGAGGTGCGCACGCCCCAGGTGGCGCGGGCCACGGAGGCGCCGATCGAGACGGCCTGGACGGCGCCGGCCGCCAGGGAACGGGCGTGGCCGGGGTAGCGGCGCGGGTCGAGGTCGCCGAGGGTGATCTCGCGCAGGCCGGGGAACGGCAGGCGCAGGCCGCGCCGGGGCGCGGGCTCGTCCTTCGGCGCTCGTGCGGCCGGCAGGTCCATGGGGTCCATGACGGCGGCGGCGAGCGTCAGCGCGCGCAGCCCGTCGGCGAGGGCGTGGTGGAACTTGAACAGGACGGCGAAGGACGCACCGTCCGCCGAGGGCAGCACGTGCGCCTCCCACGGGGGCCGCGCCCGGTCGAGGGGCCGCTCCATCAGCGCTCCGGCGGCGGCGTGGAAGTCGGCGACCGGCTCCGCGATCCGCACGTGGTCCAGCGGGTCGAACTCGGCGACGGGCACGCGCGCGGCGCCGCCCACGGGCACGAGCACCCCGGCTATGCGCATGCGCAGCCCCGGCACCCCGGCGGCGCGGGCGGCGAGGAGTTCGTACGCGTGGAGAGCGGCGCCGGGGCCGTCGGCCTCGAAGACGCCCAAGGCACCGAGGTGCATGGGGTGTTCGGCGGTCTCGATGTTCCAGAAGGCGAGGTCGAGAGGGGCGAGCAGGTCCGGTCCTGTGGCAGTCATGGAGTGCTCTCGCGTCGGCGACGGGGGGTTGGAGAAGGGCACAGTCAACCCTCCGCCGTCGATTACGGTCAAGTACGATCTAGATACGCACAGTTAACAACAGGTTAAGACCCGCCTCTCCGCAGAACTCCTGGGAAAGGCGGGTCTCCTGTGACTCCTGTGACTTCCTCCTACGTGTCTAGTACGTCACTTCAGCGCGGGCGGCGCGGCATCCGCACCGGTCCCCCACGCCGAGGGCGTACCGCCCACCGTGAACGACAGATCGCGCAGCCCGCGCAGGTCCTCGGTGGTCAGGTACGTCTTGCCGTACGCGGCCCCGTTCACCCGCGCCGACTGGATGTACCGCTCGGTGCCGGACGTGCCCGGCGCCCGTACCGTCAGCTTCCCCTTCGGGTAGTAGCGGCGGTCGAGGGTGAGGTCGACGCGTTCGAAGACGGGCGTCGACAGGCCCCAGGTGTCGGTGCCGGGCTGCACCGGGAAGATGCCGATGGACGACAGAATGTTCCAGGCGGACATGGTGCCGAGGTCGTCGTTGCCGGTCATGCCGGTCGGGCCGTCGGTGAAGAGGGTCAGCGCGGCGTGCACCACGTCGGTGGTCTTCCACGGCTGGCCGGTGGAGAGGTAGGTGTACGGGGCGATGAGGTCGGGCTCGTTCTGCGGGTTGTACTTGTCCGCGTTGTAGTAGTCGTACGGCCCGTTGACCCACACCTCGCGGGCGGTCCTCGCCGGGTCGGCGACCAGCTGGTCGTAGGCGAAGAAGGAGTCGAGGCGCTTGTTCGCCGCGTCCTTGCCGCCGATGAGGGAGACCATGCCGGGCAGGTCCTGCGGCACGAGCCACTGGTACTGCCAGGATGTGCCCTCGTGGAAGCCCTCGCTCTGCGCGGGGTCGGTGGGCCCGGTGAAGGCGCCGGAGGCGTCGCGGGCGCGGAAGAAGCCGGTCGAGGCGTCGAAGATCTTGCGGTAGTTCTGCGCCCGCTCGGCGTACCGCTTCGCGTCGGCCTTGTGGCCCAGCTCCTTGGCCATCTGGCCGAGCATGGCGTCGGACAGCGCGTACTCCAGGGTGGCGGAGGCCCCGTGGTCGTAGTCGGAGTCGCCGGGCTTCACATGGGCGCGGCCCTTGATGTACGGGGCGAAGCCGTCGGCGATGTACTCCTTGTTGGCCTCGCGGCCCACGGGTGCGGAGTCGGCGGGCGGCACACCGTCGGCGTTCTTCTTCAGCGCCCGGTACGCGTCCTCCTCGTGCCCCTTGAGCAGGCCCTGCTGGTAGGCGTTGGTGAGGAACGGGGTGACCGGGTCGCCGGTCATGATGTTGGTCTCGACCGTGCCGTAGCCCCACTTGGGCAGCCAGCCGCTGTCCTTGTCGATCTGGATGACCGAGAGCGCCATGTCACGGGACTCACGCGGCGCGAGCAGCGCCAGGAGCTGCGCCTGGGTGCGGTAGGTGTCCCAGAGCGACCAGTTCTGGTAGTACGTATAACCCTTCGCGCGGTGAATCCTCTGGTCCCAGCCCGTGTACCGGCCGTCCACGTCGCTGCCGACGTTCGGCGCGAGGAACGAGCGGTAGAGCGAGGAGTAGAAGGTGCGGCGCAGCGTCTCGCTGCCGCCCTGCGCCCGCACGTCGCCGAGGCGGTCCTCCCAGGCGGCCGTGGCGGCGCGGCGCACCTTGTCGAAGGAGCGCCCGCCCTCGGCGCGGAGGTTGAGGGCGGCTCCCTTGGCGTCCACGTAGGAGATCGCGGTGGTCGCCTCGACAGTGCGGTCCTTGCGCGTGTCGAAGCGGACGTAGGCGCCGTTGCGCTCGGCGTCCGCGGCGGACGCCTTGGAGCCCGCGGTGACGGTGTCGCCCTTCCAGGTGCCGGACATGGTGAAGGGACGGTCGAACTTGGTGATCGTGTAGACCGTGTACGGCTTGGTGTCCTGGCAGAAGCCGCTGCCCGTGATGGCGGTGCGCACGGTGCGGCTGTCGAGGATCTCGACCTTGGTGTGCACCGACTTGTGCAGCGACTGGCCCGCGTTGATCAGGACGTTGGCCTTGTCGGTGGCCGGGAAGGTGTAGCGCTGGACGCCGGTGCGCTTGGTGGCGCTCAGCTCGGCGTCGATCCCGGTCTTCAGGCCGACCTTGTAGTAGCCGGGCGAGGCCGTCTCGTCGTCGTGGCTGAACTCGGCCGCGTACTTGGCGTAGTCGGTGCTCGTGATGTCGCCGGTCGTGGGCAGCACCGGCAGGTCGCCGCCGAGGCCGCAGCCGACACCCGAGATGTGGACCGTGGAGAAGCCGCGGATGTGGTTCTCGGAGTAGTCGTAGCCGGTGTTGTGCCCGGTGTCCGGCGAGAACTGGACCATGCCGAACGGGACGGCGGCACCGGGGTAGGTGTTGCCCTCGTTCTCGGTGCCGATGAACGGGTTGACCAGATCGGTGAGCCGGCCGGGGTCGGCGGACGCCGCGGCCTGCGCCACCGGCGCGCCGAGCCCGGTGCCGAGCAGGACGGCGGCTCCGAGTACGCCCACCGCGAGGCGGGCGGTTCTGCGGAGTGTCGTGCGGGTTGTCATCGTGGGCCTTTCGACAACGTTGTCAGCGGGCGCGCTCATTCTTCGTCCGTCGCGGGGGTCAGTCAAGACACCAGGCGCCACAGATGGTCCTCCGTCCCGTTGTCGGCGAACTGCACCACTTGGGCGCTGTTCGCCGTGGACATCCCGTCGACGCCGAGCACCTTGCCGCTGTGCTCGTTGCGGAGCAGGAACCATCCCTCGCCCTGGTCGACGCGGGTCCACAGCAGGTCGGGGCGCCCGTCGTCCTCGTGCTGGACGGCCCAGGCGCTGTCGGCGGTGGAACCGCCCTTTATGGACAGGTACTTGCCGCTCTGGCCGTTGCGGACACGGAGTCTGCCGCCGCCCGCGTCGAGCAGTTGCCAGGCGTGATCGCCGGTCCCCGAGTTGTCGAACTGGACGACGCGCGCGTCGTTGTCCGTGGACATCGAGTCGACGGCGAGGACCTTGCCGCTGTGCTTGTTCTGGATCCGGTGGTACGGGGCCTCGGGCGTCCAGGGCCTCCCGTTCGGGGCCGCCGTCGGGAAGGACGTGATGCGCAGGCGCGCCGCGCCCATCGGCACGAGCGTCACCGTCTCGACGGCCGCCCGGCTGCGGGCCGGGCTCGGTTGCAGCGGCGCGACGACGTGCTCCTCGTCCGCGATCCACTCGGGCAGCCGGCGGGCCCGCGCGGCGAGCGTGAGGGGCTCGGCGCCGGGCGCGAACGGGTTGGCGGGCAGCGGGCCCGGCCTGCGGCGCAGGGTGGGGGTGCTGCCGGGCACGAGACCGTAGTTCCAGGCGGAGGCGGCGTGCACGTCGTACTCGGGGAAGGTGTCGTCGCCCCCGGTGCGCACGTACTTCTCGGTGATCTTCAGGGAGTAGGTGAGCGGCCCGTGGTCGACGCTGACGCTGTCGTGGTTGCCGGGCCAGGTGCGCAGGGTGGTGCGCTGCGGCAGGCGCAGGGTGACGCGGTCGCCGGTGCGCCAGGTGCGGCGGATCTCGGCGAAGGACGGGCCCGGGTCCGCCGTGACCGTGCGTCCGTTGACGGCGAGCCGTGGCTTCTCGCACCAGCCGGGCACGCGCAGCCGCAGCGGGAAGGCGACGGGCCGGTCCACGCGCACGGTCAGCGTGATCGTCTCGTCGAAGGGATAGTCCGTCTCTTCGACGATCGTCACCGGGACGGCGTCCGCGCCCACCTTCGCCCGTACCTCGCACGCGGAGTACAGGGCGGCGGCGAGCCCGCCGTCCGGGGTGGCGAGCCACAGCTCCTCGGTGAAGTAGGGCCAGCCCATGCCGTAGTTGTGCGGGCAGCAGCGGTACTGGTCGACGCCCGACTGGAACGACTGCATGGCGAAGCCGTTCTGGAACTGCCCGTTGGTCTTGCGGGCGTTGTCGAGGTCGACGCTGTTGGCGCTGGTGATGTAGTGGACGCCCTTGCCCTGGGGGTCGAGGGAGGCGGGCAGCATGTTGAACGCGAGGTCCTCGCAGCGGTCGGCCCACACGGGGTCGCCCGTGATCCGGGTCAGGAGTTCGTGGCTGGCCATGAACTCGACGATGCCGCAGGTCTCGAAGCCCTGCCGTGGATCACCGAAGCCGGGCCGGTAATTCTCGTCGCCCGCGATGCCGCCGCCCGCGAACTGGCCGTACTCGGCGAGCACTTGCTCGTACGTGCGGTACGTGGCCCGCACCAGGTCGTCGGCTCCGCTGCTCGCCCATTGCGCGTACTGGGCGGGTTCGCGGAAGCCCTGGGCGATGTTGACGTTGTGCGGGGTGGGCAGCGGGCCCGTCCAGTCGGCGCCGTAGCGGTGCATCTTCCCGACGAGGCTCGCGAGGAACGGCTCGCCCGTGCGGTCGTGCAGCCAGCGCGCGGTGTCGATGCCGTCGCCCCAGCGCACGGAGACCCAGCTCGAATCGAAGGCGCCCTTGCCCTGCGCCTCCATGTAGCGCAGGAAGCGGGTCAGGAACGGCACGATCCGGGTGTCGTGCGTGTACTCCTCGTACGTGCGAAGCGCCATGAGGAGCGGCAGGAACGGCCAGAAGTCGGGGCCGCCGTTGAGCGAGGTGCGCAGGGCGCGCGGGCCGAAGAAGCCGTCCGGTTCCTGGGTGGCGAGGATGGCGTCGATCCAGCGCTTGCCGGTCGCCAGCGCGTCGGCGTTCCGGGTCGCGATGGCGAGGGGCACGAAGCCGCGCAGCCAGTACGGGAGTTCCTCCCAGCCGCCGAGTTCGGGGTGGACCCAGCCGCTGGTGTCCATGTTCAGGAAGTGGGACTTCTCCTCGTAGCGGCCGCAGAGCCCGGCGAGCTGGAGCCTGAGCTGTCCGGCGAGCCAGCCACGGGCGGTGATGCTGCCGACGGGGAGGCGGGTGAAGGCGTCGGGGGCGACGGTCGTACGGGCGGCGGCCGGGCTCGCGGTCGCGGCTCCGGCGGCCGGGACACCGAGCACCGTCGCCGCCGCGGCCACGGTGCCGCCTTGCAGGACGCCACGTCGTGTCACGGTCATCTTCTTGCTCCTCACGGGGGTGGTTGGAGCCAAGGGGGCCAAGGGGACGGGGCGGGCCCGGCGGCTGCCGGACCCGCCCCGGAGAACTTCAGGGATCAGGCGCAGTTCTGCACGGTCGCCTGCGAGGCGTCCTTGATCAGCTTCACCTGTGCGTCGTGCACGCGCTTCACGTCCGGCTTGACGACCCTGCGGTCGTAGGTGAGGAGCCCGTTCAGCTCACCCTCCACGTCGGAGATCTGCGTGTAGACGGCGCCGTTGCCGCCCTTGCAGGCCAGCTTGTGCACCTCGTCGAGCTTGGTGAGGTAGTCGTCCGTGTACGTCGCCGGGTCCACGTCGACGTAGGACTGCTGGACCGACCAGGCGTGGCCGGGCACGGCGAGGCCGAGGCCGCCGTACTCGCCCGCGACCAGGGCGCGCTTGCCGTCCGGGTTCGGGGGCAGCGCCGGGCTCGGGTAGCCGTGCTCGTCGAGGATGTCGCCGGTGCCGCCGTCGCGGCCCAGGTTGATGCCGGACATCGAGTTGATCAGGCGGGTCGGGTCCCACGCCTTGGCCTGGTCGGCGAGGCGCGCCTCGTCGTACTGGCCCCAGCCCTCGTTGAGCGTGACCCACATGACGACCGACGGGTGGTTGTAGTGCTGGTCGATCATGATCTTCATCTCGCGCTCGAACTCGGCGCGGGCGGCGGTGGAGGGGTTCACCCCGGCCGTCATCGCCGGCATGTCCTGCCAGACGAGGAGGCCCAGCTTGTCGGCCCAGTAGAACCAGCGGTCGGGCTCGACCTTGATGTGCTTGCGGACGGAGTTGAAGCCCATCTGCTTGTGCATCTTCAGGTCGTAGGCGAGCGCCTCGTCACTGGGCGCGGTGTGCAGGCCGTCCGGCCAGAAGCCCTGGTCGAGCGTGGCCATCAGGAAGGCCGGCTTGCCGTTGAGGACGGTGCGCGGCGTGCCGTTGATCTTCTCGACGGCGACCGAGCGCATCCCGAAGTAGCTGCCGACGCGGTCCTTGCCGACGCTCACCTTGAGGTCGTAGAGGAACGGGTCGTCCGGGGTCCACAGGTGCGGCTTGCTCAGCTTGAGGGTGAGCGGCTTGCCGGAGACGCCGGTGACGGTGCCGACCTTGCGCTTGCCCTCGTACGCGGTGGCCTTGACCGGGAGCCCGGCCTTCACGCCGGTCGTCTCGACGGCGAGGCTGCTGTCCTTGACGTTCGGCGTCAGCTTCAGGTCGGTGACGCTGTCCTTGGCGACCGGCTCCATCCACACCGTCTGCCAGATGCCGGACGACGGGGTGTACCAGATGCCGGACGGGTCGAGGCGCTGCTTGCCGAGCGGCGGGTTCTCGCCGTTCGCGGCGTCGGTCGGGTCGTAGACGCCGACGATCAGTTCCTGGGTGCGGCCGGGCTTCAGCGCGTCGGTGACGTCGGCGCTGAACTTGTCGTAGCCGCCCTTGTGGTCCGCGACCTTCTTGCCGTTGACGTAGACCTCGGACTTCCAGTCCACGGCGCCGAAGTTGAGCCGGAGCCGCTGGTCCTTGCCGACCTTCCAGTCCTTCGGGACCGTGAAGGTGCGGCGGTACCACATGCGGTCCTCTTGGCGCTCGATCCCGGAGAGCTGGGACTCGACCGGGTAGGGCACGAGGATCTTCTCGCCGAGCTTCTTGCCGGTCGGGACGGGGTCGCCGTCCTTCGCGGCGGCGAACTCCCAGGTCCCGTTGAGGTTCTGCCAGTCGGAGCGGGTGAGCTGGGGCCGCGGGTACTCGCGGTGCGCGTTCTTCGGGGTGACCTTGTCGCCCCACTTGGTGGTGAGCTGGTACGTGGAGTGGTTCGGGCCGCTGGACCAGAACGGGCCGACGGCCTTGCCGTCGCTGCCGGTCAGACCGCCCTTGCCGTCGTACGTGACATCGGCCAGGCCCGGCGCGTCGCCGTCCTTGTTGCCGACGACGGGCTCCGCGAGGTTCACGAGCAGCGTCCGCGGGTCCTTCTTGTCCGCCTTGACGCTCTTGAGCGGCCACTTCGCGCCGCCGATCACCGCGGTGAGGTGGTCGTTGACCTCGCTCGGGACCGCGCCGAGCTTCTGCGCGAAGTCGAGCTTGAGGGTGCGGCCGTCGCCGAGGACGGTGGTGCCGATGGCGCCGTCATAGGCCCAGTCGTCCGGGATGCGGAAGGCGGAGGACGGGATCGCCTCCTTCTGCTCGCCGGGCTCGGTCCAGCGGACGTGCAGATTGGATCCGCCGTAGTGCTCGAAGTACTCGACCTTGAAGTTCACCGCCTGTCCGGCGGTCAACTGCACGGCCTGCGAGGTCTGTTCCCTGTCCCAGTCGTCGACCCAGTGGTCGATCACCAGCTTGTCGTCGACCCAGAGCCGGAAACCGTTGTCGCCGATGACGGAAAACGTTGTCAGGCCGGTCTTCTCCGGCACCAGCTTTCCGGTCCAGCGCACGTTCACGTCGTCGTTGCGGCCCGTCGCCGACTGGAGCCGGGACTCCAGGCTGCCGAAGTCGAGCTGCGGGTCGAAACCGGTGGCCTTCAACTCGTGGAAGTCGAAGGCCCCGGGCGCGGATTGGGTGTAGTACTCGCCTTTGAGCCCGTGCGGCACGGCCGGTTCGTCCGCGGCCGTGGCGGACGGTGCCACGGTGAGGGCGGTGAGACCGAGCGCCGCGGTGAGCAGCGGGGCCAGATGGCGGCTCTGACGTCTGAGGGCTTTGGTGCGCAACGTTCCTCCAGTGCGGGACGCGTCCGGTGGAACACGTCGAGGAAGGGTGGCGGCTCGCCGTTCCAGTCGGTACAACTCGTCTGTACAACGTTGGAAGGAACGGCAGTTGGCATGACAGCACGCATTCCGGTGTGCTGTCCAGGGGCATGACACGCGCACCCGGTGAGCGGGTGCGCCGAGCCGAAGGAGATTCCGTGCGGGTGAGCCTCAAGGATGTCGCGGAGCGCGCGGGCGTCTCGATCAAGACCGTCTCGAACGTGGTGAACGACTACCAGCACGTCACACCGGCGATGCGGGCCCGCGTCAAGGCCGCCATCGACGAGCTGGGCTACCGGCCCAACCTCACCGCCCGCAACCTGCGCAAAGGCCGTACGGGGATCATCGCGCTCGCCGTGCCCGAGCTGGGCAACCCGTACTTCGCGGAGCTCGCGGGCGCCGTGATCGACGCGGCCGCCGAGCACGACGTGACGGTGCTGCTCGACCACACGCGGGGCGAGCGCGAGCAGGAGGTCCTGGTCAGCCAGGGGTTCCGGGCGCGGGTGATCGACGGCCTGATCCTGAGCCCCCTTGAGCTGGAGGCGGAGGACCTGCGCGGCCGGGACGACGACGTGCCGCTCGTGCTGCTCGGCGAGCGCGAGTACGACCTGCCCTACGACCACATCGCCATCGACAACGTGGCGGCGGCCCGCACCGCCGTACGGCATCTGATCGGCCGGGGCCGTACCCGCATCGCGTATCTGGGCGAGCGCACCGACTCGGCCAACCAGCCGGCGCATCTGCGTCTCGCGGGCTGGCGCGCGGAGCTGACCGAGGCGGGGCTTCCGGCGCCGGACGCGCAGGTCGGGCCGACGGGCGGCTGGGACCGGGGCGACGGGGCGGAGGCGATGGCGCGGATGCTGGACGCGGGGGTGCGCCCCGACGCCGTCTTCGCCTACAACGACCTGGTCGCGATCGGTGCGATGCGGGTGCTGCACGAGCGGGGCCTGCGCGTGCCGTGGGACGTGGCGGTGGTCGGTTTCGACGACATCGCGGAGGGCCGCTTCGGGGCGGTCACGCTGACGACGATCTCGCCGGACAAGCAGTCCATCGCGCGGCTGGCGGTGCAATCGCTGCTGAACCGTCTCGCGCATCCGGAGGAGCGCTCGGGGCGTGAACTCGCCGCCGCATACCGGCTGATAGAGCGGGAAAGCACCCTCGGCCGTCGCTGATTCTCTCTGGGGTCCGGACGGCGGGCGGTCGCGCGGATCGGGGCACGAGTCGTTGCGCGAGACCTAGACAGCACCTTTTTAACGATGTAAAAACCTCCCCTGTACCGCCGTTCCACCGGTCGAACACTCCTACCCCGTCAGCGCGTTCACGCGCCGGGCCGTGCCGTTTTGGGGACCACCACATGACGCAGACCGCACGATTTCGCCGTACCTCCTCCCGGGCCCTGCTCGCCGCCGGTCTCGTCGCGAGCCTCGCGCTCGCCACCGGATGCGCCAAGTCCGAGGACGACAACGCCGGGTCCGGCTCCGGCGACAAGGGCAGTTCCAGCGCGCAGGACGCGAACGCCGGGCAGGAGGTGGCCTCCTCCGGGGGCGGCCAGACCTGCGACATCTCGACGTTCGGCGGCAAGAAGCTGGACCTCAAGGGCGCGACCGTCGGCTTCTCGCAGTCGGAGAAGGAGGCCAACCCGTTCCGCATCGCGGAGACCGCCTCGATCAAGGCCGAGGCTAAGAAGCGCGGCATCAAGCTGCTCACGGCCAACGCGCAGTCGCAGTTCTCCAAGCAGATCAGCGACGTCCAGGACCTCATCGCCAAGGGCGCCGACCTCCTTGTCATCGCGCCGCTGAACTCCGACGGCTGGGAGCCCGTGCTGCGCGCGGCGGGCGCCAAGCACATCCCGATCGTCACCGTCGACCGCAAGATCAACGCGACGGCCTGCAAGGACTACGTGTCCTTCATCGGCTCGGACTTCGTGGAGCAGGGCAAGCGCGCCGCGGACCAGATGATCGAGGCGACCGGCGGCAAGGGGACCGTCGCCATCCTGCTCGGCACGGCGGGCAACAACGTGACGACCGAGCGCACCAAGGGCTTCGAGGAGCAGATCAAGGCGAAGGCGCCGGGACTGAAGGTCGTCTTCAAGCAGACCGGCGAGTTCGCCCGCGAGAAGGGCCAGCAGGTCACCGAGCAGCTCATCCAGTCGAAGCCCGACATCACCGGCATCTACGCCGAGAACGACGAGATGGGCCTGGGCGCCGTCAACGCGCTCAAGAGCGCGGGCAAGAAGGCGGGCGCCGTCAAGATCGTCACGGTCGACGGCACGCGCAACGCGGTGCAGGGCATCGTCGACGGCTGGATCTCCGGCGTCATCGAGTCCAACCCGCGCTTCGGCCCGCTCGCCTTCCAGACCCTGGACTCCTTCACCAAGGGCGAGAAGGTCGGCCAGGACATCGTCATCAAGGACAGCGCGTACACCGAGGCCAACGCCAAGACGGATCTGAACAAGGCGTTCTGATGCTGTCGGCGAAGAATCTCAGCAAGACGTTCCCCGGCGTGCGCGCGCTCGACGGTGTCGACTTCACCGCGCGCGCCGGGGAGGTGCACGCCCTCATCGGGGAGAACGGGGCGGGCAAGTCCACGCTCATCAAGGTCCTGACCGGCGTGTACCAGCCCGACCCGGCCGCCGACGCAGGCGGCTCCGCCCTCACCTACGACGGCCGCGAGGTCAGCTTCTCGACGCCGCTCGAAGCGCAGCACGCGGGGATCTCCACGATCTACCAGGAGGTCAACCTCGTCCCCCTGATGAGCGTGGCCCGCAACCTGTTCCTGGGCCGCGAGCCCCGCACCAGGCTGGGCCTGATCGACTTCCGGCGCATGCACCGGGAGGCGGACGCGGCCCTGCGCGAGCTGGGCGTCCGCGTCGACGTGCAGCGCCCACTGCGCGAACTCGGGGTCGGAGCCCAGCAGATGGTGGCGCTCGCCCGCGCGGTCTCGGTCGACGCGAAGGTCGTCATCATGGACGAGCCGACGTCGTCGCTCGAACCGCGCGAGGTGCAGACGCTCTTCGGTGTGATCCGCATGTTGCGCGAGCGCGGCATCGCCGTCGTCTACGTCAGCCACCGCCTGGACGAGCTGTACGCGGTCTGCGATGCCGTCACCGTGCTCCGGGACGGCAAGGTCGTGCACACCGGCAAGCTGGCCGACCTGGACCGGCTGCGCCTGGTCTCGCTCATGCTGGGCCGCGACGTCGGCGACGTGCAGGACGAGGGCCTGACGAAGTTCTCCGGCGAGCACGACGCGGCGGCCGAACCGGTGCTGCGGGCAGAGGAGTTGACCGTGCGGCACCAGTTGCACGGTGTCTCGCTCGATCTGCGGCCCGGGGAGGTCGTCGGGCTCGGCGGGCTCCTCGGCTCCGGGCGCAGCGAGACGGCGAAGGCGATCGCGGGCGCGCTGCCGACGGACAGCGGCCGGGTCACGGTGGCGGGCGCTCAGGTCCGTACGGGCTCCACGCCCGCCGCGATCCGCGCCGGCATCAGCCTGCTGCCCGAGGACCGCAAGGCCGAGGGGATCGTGCCCGGCCTGTCGGTGCGGGAGAACATCGCGCTCGCCGCGCTGCCGACCCTGTCCCGCTTCGGCCTCGTGGACGAGGGCCGCATCGACCGCATCGTCGACACCTTCGTCAAGCGCCTTCGCATCAAGTCGGCGGGCCCGCACCAGAAGGTCGGCGAGCTGTCCGGCGGCAACCAGCAGAAGGTGCTGCTCGCGCGCTGGCTGGCGATGAACCCGAAGGTGCTGCTGCTCGACGAGCCGACGCGTGGCATCGATGTCGGCGCCAAGGCCGAGGTGCAGAAACTCATCGACGAACTGGCCGACGACGGCCTCGCCGTCCTGCTGATCTCCTCCGACACGGAGGAGCTGATCGAGGGCTCGGACCGGGTCGTCGTCCTGAAGGACGGCGCGGTGGTCGCGGAGCTGACCGGTGACGCCGTCACGGAGGACCGACTGATGCGTGCCATCGCGGCAACACCCGCGGGAGGGCCGAGCCTTGACTGACCTGTCGCTCGGCAGGGCGGGCATCGACCGCGCCCGTCTCCTGCGCCTGCTCCAGGACTACGGCGTCTACGTCGGCGTCGCCGTCCTGCTCCTGGCCAACATCGCCTTCACCCCGCACTTCCTGTCGGCGGAGAACTTCCGCACCCAGGCCGTGCAGGTGGCGCCCGTCCTGATCGTGGCGCTCGGCATGGCCCTCGCCATCGGCACCGAGGGCGTCGACCTGTCGGTCGGCTCGGTGATGGCGCTCGCCACCTCGCTCATCTCCCTCTACCTCGGGTACGGGGTGTGGATCGCGCTGATCGTCGCGTTGATCGGCGGTGCCCTGGTCGGCGTCGCGAACGGCGCGTTGATCGCGTTCATCGGCGTCCAGCCCATCGTCGCCACGCTGGCGTTGATGGTCGCGGGCCGTGGTCTCGCGCTGGTCCTGCTTCCGCAGCTCAAGGACGTCCGCGACCCGGGCCTGCGCTCGCTCGGCACCGGGGACGTGCTCGGCATCCCGTACCTCGTACTGATCGCGGCGGCGCTCGCGCTGCTCGTCGCCTTCGTCGTCAGGCGTACGACGTTCGGCCGCCAGCTGCTCGCGATCGGCGACAGCCGCCCGGCGGCGAAGCTCGCGGGCCTGCCGGTGCGCCGGGTCCTCATCCTGGTCTACGTCGTGTCGGGCGTGCTCGCCGCGACGGCGGGCGTCCTGGCGACGGCCCGTCTCACCGCGAGCGACCCGACCTCGCTCGGCAATCTGATGGAACTCTCCGCGATCACCGCGGTCGTGGTCGGCGGTACGCCGCTCACCGGTGGCCGGGTCCGGATCGGCGGCACCGTCGCGGGCGCGGTCCTCATCCAGCTCCTGACGGCCACGCTCATCAAGCACGACCTGCCGCCGTCGTGGACGCAGATCGCCCAGGCCGTGGTGATCGTGCTCGCCGTCTACGCGGCCAGGGAACGGGGGAAGCGATGACGATGACCAAGGTCGACGCGGCACAGCCGGCCGAGGCCGCGCAGGAGGAGGCGCTCGGCGCGACCCGCGCGGAACGGCTGAGCGCGCTCGCGCAGCAGCACGGCGCGCTGGTCACCCTGGTGATCGCGGTGATCGCCGCGTCGCTCTCCTTCGACACGTTCCTGACCGGCGACAACCTGGAGAACATGGCGCTGTCGTCCGCGTTCCTCGCGGTCGTGGCGCTCGGCATGACCTTCGTGATCATCACGGGCGGCATCGACCTGTCGGTCGGCTCGCTGTTCGCGCTGGGCGGTGTCCTGGCGGCGTGGGGTTCGCAGTACGGGACGCTGGTGGCGCTGCTCCTCCCGCTCGCGGTGTGCGGACTGATCGGCCTGGTCAACGGCCTGCTCATCGCCCGCTCCCGCCTCGCCCCGTTCATCGTCACGCTCGCGGCGATGCTCGGCGCGCGCGGCATCCTCCTCGCCGTCACCGACGAGGGCTCGGAGACGTACTTGGTCGACAAGTCGACCGTCTTCGCCTCGCTCGGCCAGGAGAAGCTGTTCGGGATCGGCCTGCCGGTCTGGATCACGCTCGTCCTGTTCGTGCTCGGCGCGGTGGTGCTCCGCAGGACCCGCTTCGGACAGTACGTGTACGCGGTCGGCGGCAACGAGGACGCGGCGGCCCTGATGGGCGCGCCGGTGGCCCGCACGAAGATCGGCGTCTACACGCTCTCCGGTCTCTGCGCGGGCCTGGCGGGGGCGCTGAACGCGGCCTGGCTGGTGTCGGGCGTGACGATCCTCGGCTCCGGCATGGAGCTGGAGGCGATCTCGGCGGTCGTCATCGGCGGCACCCTGCTCACGGGCGGCTTCGGCTTCATCAGCGGCTCGCTGGTGGGCGTCCTCCTGTTGAAGGTCATCCAGAACGTCATCAACCAAATCGGTTCGCTCGACTCCGCCTATCAGCAGGTGGTCAGCGGGGCGTTCCTGGCGGTCGTGGTGATCGCGCAGACATGGCTGGGACGGCGGCGCCGGGTGCTGTGACGGGCCACGGGTGTGGGCGGCCGGATTCCGGCCGCCCACACCCGTGTCGGTGCACCGGGTCAGTGCACCGCCTGGCCCTTGCCGAGGGCGATCACGCCGTTCTTCGAGACGGTGTACAGCTCCGCGTCCCGCTGCGGGTTGACGCCGATCGTCGCCCCGGCCGGGACCTCCACGTTCTTGTCGAGGACGGCGCCGCGCACGACGGCGCCGCGGCCTATGCGTACGTTGTCGTGGAGCACCGAGCCCTGGACCACCGCGCCGTCCGCGACCGTCACGCCCGGTGAGAGGACCGAGCCGGTGACCTGGCCGCGGATGACGCAGCCGGGGCTGACGATCGACTCGCTCGCGATGCCCGCCGCGCAGAACTTCGCGGGCGGCAGCTGGCCCGGGTGGGTGTAGATCGGCCAGCGCCGGTTGTCGAGGTTGAACACCGGCTCGTCCGAGATGAGGTCCATGTGGGCCTCGTAGTAGGTGTCGAGGGTGCCGACGTCGCGCCAGTAGGCGTGGTCGCGCTCGGTCTCGCCGGGGACGTGGTTCTCGTCGAAGTCGTAGACCTGGGCGACGCCGCGCTCGGTCAGCATCGGCAGGATCGAACCGCCCATGTCGTGCGCGGAGTCCTCGTCCTCGGCGTCCTGCAACAAGGCGTCGACCAGCGTCTTCGTGGTGAAGAGGTAGTTGCCCATCGAGGCGAACACCTCGTTCGCGCTGCCCGGCAGCGCCGGCGGGTTCGTCGGCTTCTCCAGGAACGCCTCCACCCGCGTGCTGTCGCGCGCCGGGGTGATGACGCCGAACGACGGGGCCTGCGCGCGCGGCACCCGGATGCCCGCGACGGTGACGCCCGCCCCGGACTCGATGTGCTGCGTGAGCATCTGGCGCGGGTCCATCCGGTACACGTGGTCGGCGCCGAACACCGCGATGAAGTCCGGCTGTTCGTCGTGGACGAGGTTGAGGGACTGCAGGATCGCGTCGGCGCTGCCCGAGTACCAGCGGGGCCCGAGCCGCTGCTGCGCCGGGACCGGCGTCACGTAGTTGCCGAGCAGGCTCGACATCCGCCACGTCGTGGTGACGTGCCGGTCCAGCGAGTGCGACTTGTACTGCGTCAGGACGCAGATCCGCAGGATGTCGCCGTTGACCAGGTTCGACAGGGCGAAGTCGACGAGCCGGTACGTGCCGCCGAAGACGACCGCGGGCTTCGCCCGGTCCGCCGTCAGCGGCATCAGCCGCTTCCCCTCCCCTCCCGCCAGTACGATGCCGAGCACCGAAGGCCCACCGCGCATGACCGCCCCCTCCATGTTGTGGCGACTCAGGGTTGTGGCGTCTCCGCCGTGCGGCGTCTCAGGCGCCGTCGAGGATCTCCCCGTACACCTCGACCGTGCGCCGGGCGATCGCCGCCCAGCCGAACTCCGCCGCCGCCCGCTCACGGCCCGCCTCCCCCATGCGGCGCGCCGCGCCGGGGTCGCCGACCACCTCGTTGACGGCGCGCGCGAGGCCCGCCTCGAACGCGCCGGGGTCGGCCTCCGCGTACGGCACGAGCAGCCCGTTCACCCCGTCCGCGACGACCTCCGGGATGCCGCCGACCTGGGACGCGACGACCGCGGTGCCGCAGGCCATCGCCTCCAGGTTGACGATGCCGAGCGGCTCGTACACGGACGGGCAGACGAACACGGCGGCGTGCGTGAGGAGTTGGACGATCTCGGGGCGCGGCAGCATGGACGGGATCCAGTGCACGCCGTCGCGGGTCCGCTTCAGCTCGTCGACCAGCTCGCGGAACTCCCGCCCGATCTCCGGCGTGTCCGGGGCCCCCGCGCAGAGCACCAGTTGTGCGTCGGGGGTGAACTCTCGTGCCGCGCGCAGCAGATGGGGTACGCCCTTCTGCCGTGTGATGCGGCCGACGAAGACGACGTACGGGCGGTTCGGGTCGATGCCGTGCCGGGTCAGCACGTCGGTGCCGGGGTCGGCGTGGTACAGCGACACGTCGATGCCGTTGTGCACGACGCGGACCCGCTTGGGTTCGAGCGCCGGGTAGCAGGCGAGGATGTCGTCGCGCATCGCCCGGGACACCGCGATGACGCCGTCCGCCGCCTCGATCGCCGTGCGTTCGGCCCACGCCGACAGCGCGTAGCCGCCGCCGAGTTGCTCGGCCTTCCAGGGGCGCAGCGGCTCCAGGGAGTGCGCGGTCATCACGTGCGGGATGCCGAGGTGGAGGGCGGCGAGGTGGCCCGCGAGGTTGGTGTACCAGGTGTGGGAGTGGACCAGCTCGCGGCCTTCGAGGGCGGCGGCCATGGACAGGTCCACGGAGAGGGTGCGCAGCGCGTCGTTGGCGCCGTCGAGCGCGGGCCAGGCGCGGTGGCGGCGCACGCCGTCGCCCGACCCCTCGCCCCAGGTGTGGACCTCGAGGTCGACGAGTGGTCGCAGCTCCCTCGCGAGGAACTCGACGTGGACTCCAGCGCCGCCATAGACGTCCGGCGGATACTCCCTGCTGAGCAGTCCCACTCGCACGCGCGGGCCCCCGTCTCCGGTCGTCCTTGCACAGGCTCTCAGGTCGGTCGTGCTCGCTCTCGACTTCATGGTCACCCATGGAGGGCCGTCGCGGAAGAGTGCGGGAAGGAGTGCGGACGGGCCGGGGTCCGCGCCGCCCCGGTGGCACCCCTCCTGGGGATGACTCAGGAGGCGGCGTACTCCATCGGCAGTAGGACCCAATGCGTGCTCAGGTCGGACGACAGGAAGGCGGGGGCGAGAGATCGTGGAGGGTATGAGAACCGACCGCGCGCAGCACCGCACCGCAGGGGGCACCGGATGAGTGCCCTGGCGTTGGCCGTGCTGCTCTCCCTGGTCTCGGCGGTCGCCTACGCGGGCGGCGCGATCGTGCAGGAGCGGGTCGCCCAGACGTCGCCGGAGTCGTACGCGCCGCTGCGCAGGCCCGCCTGGTGGGGCGCGGGCGCGCTGAACGGCACGGGCGCGCTGCTGCACGTCGTCGCCCTCGCCTTCGGCCCGCTGAGCCTGGTGCAGCCGCTGGGCGCGCTGACGATCGTGCTCGCGCTGCCGATGGCGGCCCTCTTCGTACGGCGCAGGGCCGGGGCCACCGCGTGGCGCGGGGCGATCATGGCGACGGTCGGTCTCGCGGGCCTCCTCGCGCTGACCGGCTCGGCCTCCGAGGACTCGCTCGACGGGGCCGAGCGCCTGCTCGTGGGCGCGGCGACGGCGGGCGGTGTCCTGCTCCTGATGATGTCGGCGCGGGCCGCGCACCGGCATCCCGTGGTGCGGGCGGTGCTCCTCGCGGTCGCGGCGGGCAGCGCGTTCGGCATGGCGTCGGTGTTCACGAAGTCGGTGGCCGTGGACTGGTCGGGCGAACCGTTCGAGCAGCTCACGACCCTGCTCGCGATCGCGGCGCTGGCCACGGCCGGCATGCTGCTGTCACAGGCGTCCTACCGGGGCGCGGGACTCGCCGCTCCGCTCGCCACGGCGACGGTCGTGAACCCGGTGGTGGCGGCGGCCGTCGGCCTCACCCTGTTCGGGGAGACGTTCCGGCACGGCACGATCGGCACGGTCCTCGCCCTGGGGTGCGGTGTCGTCGCCGCGGGCGGCCTCATCCTCCTGACGACCGAGCGCATCGGCCGGGAGAGCGCGGCGCACGTCGTCGCCCAGCACACCCCGGTGCCCACGGTGCCGGACAGCCCGGCGGCGCTCGATTCGCTGCCGCGTCAGCCCAGGCCGTCCGGCAGCGGTTCGACGGACCGGAACGTCAGATCCTGACCCCGTGGGCCCGCAGGTACGCCAGCGGGTCGATGTCGCTGCCGAAGCCCGGCCCCGTCCGCATCTCGAAGTGCAGGTGCGGGCCCGTGCTGTTCCCGGTCGACCCGGAGCGGGCGATGCGCTGGCCCTCGACGACGCCCTGGCCGGCGCGCACGGAGAGCGCCGACAGGTGCCCGTACTGGCTGTAGCGGCCGTCGGCGTGCCGGATCACCACCTGGTAGCCGTACGAGCCGCCCCAGCCCGCCGAGACGACTCGGCCCGCGGCGACGGCCCTCACGGAGGTGCCGGTCGGCACCGCGAAGTCCACGCCCGTGTGGTACCCCTTCGACCAGGAGGAACCGGCCGCGTGGTACGGGGTGCCGATGCCCGCGTTCACCGGGGCGACGACCCCGTGCGCGGCGGGCCGCGCGGCCTCGGTCCTCTTGGGCGCGGCCTTCCTGGGGTGGGCCTTCGCGGGCTCGGTCTTCTTCGGCTGCGGCTGCGCCTTCGGCCGTGCTTTCTGGTGCTGCTCGGTCTTGTGGTGCTGTTCGGTCTTCTTCCGCGGCTCCGGGGTCTTCTTCCTCGGCTCCGTCCTCGGCTTCTCCGCCTTGGGCTTCTCAGGTCGCGGTACGGGCTTCGCGGACGCGCCGCCCGGCACCGAGAGCCGCTGACCGGGCAGGATCAGATCCGGGTCGGGGCCGATCGTCCTGCGGTTCACCGAGTACAACCGCGACCAGCCGCCGGACACCCGGCGGGTCTCCGCGATCCCGGAGAGCGTGTCGCCGCTGATCACGGTGTACATCTCGGCGCGTCCGGCGGTCGACTGCGGGGTCACCTCTGGCTTGACGTCCCGGACCGTGCGCGTCGGGGGCCCGCTCTGCGGCCGCGGGGTCTGCGTCGTCCGGGCGGCGTCCGCCGTACGGGAGAGCCCCGCGCGCTGCCCGCACACCGGCCAGGCACCGGGCCCCTGCCCCTTCAGCACCTTCTCGGCGACCGCGACCTGCTGCTCCCTGGTGGCGAGGTCGGCGCGGGCCGCGTAGACCGTGCCGCCGTACGCGGCCCAGGTGGAGCGGGTGAACTGCAGGCCGCCGTAGAAGCCGTTCCCGGTGTTGACGCTCCAGTTGCCGCTGGACTCGCACGCGGCGACCTTGTTCCACGTGTGCAGGTCGGCGGCCTGCGCGGTGCCCGCCCCGATGAGCGGGATCGCCATACCGGCGCCGCCGACGGTGACGGTGAGCGACGCCCGGTTGACCCGGCTCGGCTGGTACCGGCGGTGCCGGCCGCGTATCGCCATGGAAGCCCCCTCTGTCACCCACCGCACAGGCATGCGTCGGGGCGGCAGTCTGCCGCCCGCGCACCGGGGTGACAAGAGGCGCCGGGAAACACGCTGGCTGCTTTCAGCCCCTCAAGTGGCCGGGAAGCCACCGCAGTTGCACGGCCTCCTGGAAGGGTCCGCCGCCCTCGTGGTCGTTGAACGCGTACACCTCCATGGAGCGCTCCGTGCCTGCCCAGTGGTTGTGTGCCGCGAACACCGTCGACGGCGGGCAGGTCAGATCCTCCAGGGCCACGGAGAACAGTCCGGGCGCGGTGGCGCGCGCCGCGAAATTGATGCCGTCGAAGTACGAGAGCGTCCGGAACACGCGCTCGTCCTCACCGATGTGCGCCTTGAGGTACAGGGCGATCTCCCGGTAGGGGTGACGCTCCGTGAGCGTGGCCGCGCGCCGGAAGTCGCACAGGAACGGCACGTCGGGCGCGGCCGCCTTCAGATCCGGGACGAGGCCCGCGACCGCGATGGTGATGCCGCCGCCCTGGCTGCCGCCGGTCACGGCGGTGCGCGCGGCGTCGACCAGCGGATGCGAGCGGGCCGCCTCCACGGCGCGCACGGCGTCCGTGTAGACCCGCCGGTAGTAGTACGCGTACGGGTCCTGGACGCCGCGGGTCATGAAACCGGAGGCGGCGGGGGCGCTGCCGACCGGGTCCGGGGTGTCGCCCACGCTGTGGCCGCTGCCCTGGCCGCGGGTGTCCATCACGAAGTGCGCGAACCCGGCGGCGGCCCACGTGAGGTGGGTGTGGGGCAGGCCCCGGCCGCCGCCGTAGCCGATGTACTCGACGACCACCGGCAGCGGCTCGGTGGTACCGGCCGGCAGGATCAGCCAGCCCTTCACGGGATGCCCGCCGAAGCCCGCGTACGTAACGTCGAAGATGTCGACCGCCGTCAGCGGGGTCCTCACCGGCTCGAACCGCGCGCCGAGGTCGTGCTCCCTGGCCTCGGCCAGGGTCTTCTCCCAGAAGGCGTCGAAGTCGTCGGGGGCCGTCAACGCGGGCCGGTAGGCACGCAGTTCGTCGAGCGGCAGGTCGAAATGAGGCACGCGCGGCTCCGGCATCGTAGAGAGTGCGGAAGGCAAGGCTACGCCGTACGGTGCGACAACTGAACAAGATCATTCACATTCTGACTCCAGGAGCGACAGGCATGAGCACTACAGCCCAGATCGGTGTCACCGGGCTCGCTGTCATGGGGCGCAACCTCGCCCGCAACTTCGCGCGGAACGGGTACGCGGTCGCGCTGCACAACCGCACCGCGTCCCGTACGCACCAGCTGGTGGAGGAGTTCGGGGAGGAGGGCGTCTTCGTGCCGACGGAGTCGGCGGAGGACTTCGTGGCCGCGCTGGAGCGGCCGCGGCGCCTCGTGATCATGGTGAAGGCGGGCGAGCCGACGGACGCGGTGATCAAGGAGTTCGCGCCGCTGCTCGAACCCGGCGACATGATCGTCGACGGCGGCAACGCGCACTTCGCCGACACCCGCCGCCGCGAGAAGGAGCTGCGCGAGCGGGGCATCCACTTCGTCGGCACCGGCGTCTCCGGCGGCGAGGAGGGCGCGCTGCACGGGCCCAGCATCATGCCCGGCGGCAGCCCCGAATCCTACGAAGCGCTCGGCCCGATGCTGGAGAAGATCTCCGCGAAGGCGAAGGACGGCGCCCCGTGCGTGACGCACGTCGGCCCGGACGGCGCGGGCCACTTCGTCAAGATGGTGCACAACGGCATCGAGTACGCCGACATGCAACTCATCGGCGAGGCGTACCAGTTGCTGCGCGACGTCGCCGGGTACTCCCCCGCGCAGATCGCCGACATCTTCCGCACCTGGAACACCGGCCGCCTCGACTCCTACCTGATCGAGATCACGGCGGAGGTCCTGTCCCATGTGGACGCGGCGACGGGCAAGCCGTTCGTGGACGTCGTCCAGGACCAGGCCGAACAGAAGGGCACCGGCCGCTGGACCGTCCAGATCGCGCTCGACCTCGGCGTTCCCGTCTCCGGCATCGCGGAGGCGGTCTTCGCCCGCTCCCTGTCCGGCCACGCGGACCTGCGCGCCGCGTCGCGGGGTCTTGCGGGCCCCTCGGCCCGGGCGCTGAACGAGTCGGAGGCGGGGGCCTTCGCCGACAAGGTGGAACAGGCCCTGTACGCCTCGAAGATCGTCTCGTACACGCAGGGCTTCCACGAGATCGCCGCGGGCAGCGAACAGTACGGCTGGGGCATCGACGCGGGCGCCGTGGCCCGCATCTGGCGCGGCGGCTGCATCATCCGCGCCGCCTTCCTCGACCGGATCACCGCCGCGTACGAGGCCGAGCCCGGCCTGGTCTCGCTCCTGGCCGACAAGGGCTTCGCCGATGAGATCGCGGCGGCCCAGGACGACTGGCGCGCCGTCCTGGTCGCCGCGACCACGCAAGGCGTGCCCACGCCCGGCTTCGCCGCCGCGCTCGCCTACTACGACGCGCTGCGCGCGGAGCGCCTCCCGGCCGCACTCACCCAGGGCCAGCGCGACTTCTTCGGCGCGCACACGTACCGCAGGGTGGACCGGGAGGGCTCGTTCCACACGCTGTGGGGCGGGGACCGGTCGGAGGTCGACGCCTGACCCTCAGCGGTGGCCGGGGCCGGGTCTCAGACGGGTGACGGCTCCGGTTCCGGCGGCGCCGGGTCGGGGCCGGGGCCCGGGCCCGGCGCGGGCGGGGCGGGCGGCGGCTGCGGCGTCGGGAACGGGCCCGGCGACGGCGGCACCGGGTCCGGCACGTCCGGCCCCGGCCCCGGCACCGGCGTCGGATTCGGCGGCACCGGATCGGGCCCGGGAACCGGGTTCGGCCCCGGCGGGACAGGATCGGGGAACGGCTGAGTCATCGCACTGCCTCCATCGGTTCGGAGGGTTTCGTCACCCACTCTCTCCCGCCCCGCCTGCCCCCGCCTGCGGGGCTCACGCGTACGGAGGGCCGGGGACGCCCGCCCGGCCGGGGCAGTGCGCCCGTCCGGCCGGGGTCGTGCCGGCTACCCGTGCGGGGGGACTCGGCCGCCCGGGTGGGGCTGTGTCAGCCACCCGGGTGGAACCCCGTCAGCCGCGCATGCGCGCTCGCGTCAGTCCTCCGTGCGGGTGAGGCGGACGACCGGGATGTCTCGGGTCGTCTTTTTCTGGTAGTCCGCGTAGTTCGGGAACAGTTCGACCAGGGAGGGCCAGACCCGGGCCTTCTCCTCGGGAGAGAGGGTTTCCGCTCGGGCGGGGAAGCGGTCCGGGCCGACGCGGAGGCGGACGTTCGGTTCGTCGCGCAGGTTGAGGTACCACTGCGGGTGCTTGTCGGAGCCGCCGTAGGAGGCCACGATCAGGTAGTCGTCGCCGTCCCGCCCGTAGATCAGGACGGTGCGCCGCCACTGCCCCGACTTGCGCCCCTTGTAGTCGAGCAGCAGGCAGGGGACGCCCTGGATGGTGGTGCCCTTGGTGCCGCCGGACTCCTCGTACGTACGGGCCTGGTCCGCGACCCAGCCGGTGGGGCTGATGGTGACCTCGTGGTCCTGGTCGGTCATGCCGGCTCCTCTCGCTCGGTGCACTTGGTGATGCGCGCCAACTACACCAGAATTCAAGCCGTTTGGGCGGCACCGCATTCCGCCGCCGCGGCGTCGAGCCCGGGGCGGGGGCTGGAGAGGACCGGAGTCCCGGTGGCGCGGGCGCGGTCGGCGGCGTCGGCCATGGATGCCTGTGCGAGCACAATGGCATCGGCGTCCGTGATCGTGTCCACGGCGGCCGCGACCAGCCCCAGGTAGCCGTCCCGGTCCCCGGCGAGGAAGCGTTCCCAGGCCCCGTCGACGTGGAGGGTGCGCACGTCGACGTCGCGCCCGGCGCGCGCGGCCTCCTCCTCGATGAGGGCCAGGGTGGGCCCGAACGTGCTGCGTACCGTCGCGACGACGGTGATCCGGCGCCCCGCCGCGACCGCCCGCGCGGCCATCGGCCGGTCCACACGGAGCACCGGTACACCGCCGAGCGCGGGCGCGACGTCCTCGGCGACGGCGCCGATGCTGGAGCAGGTGCACAGCACGGCGTCCGCGCCGTCCCGCGCCGCCGCCTCCAGGACCGTACGCACGTCGTCGGCGACGGACGCGGGCCCGTGCTCCCCCGCCCGCACCAGCAGGTCCTCGCGTACGACGTGGCGCAGCGTGAGCCCGGGGTGGGCGGCGTCGCGCAGGGCGTCGAAGACGGGGACGTGGGCCGGGGAGGTGTGGAGGAGGGCGAGGATCATGTCCGGCACCCTACCGACGGGCTCTCAGGCGGGGGTCACCACTTGTCGGGGTCGGCGGCGAGGGCCTCCTCCGCGCTCGCGACCAGCTCCGCCGGTGCGGCCGGGGCCTCGCCCGGGTGCCGCTCGGCCCACCGCGCGACGAACGAGCACAGCGGCACGACGGCCAGGCTCTCGCGGGCGGCCGTCGCGTACAGCTCGCGGGCGAGGGACCCGGCGATGCCCTTGCCCTCGTGCGCGGGCTCGACGACGGTGTGCACGGCGACGAGGGCGCTTCGCCCGTCGTGGTCGAGCACGAAGTACTGGATGACGCCGACGGTCTCGCCGTCCTGCGTGGCCGACAGGAGGCCCCGTGCGCGGTCGTCGCGGATGTCGATGTCGCTCATGGGGCGCTCCTGACGGGCTGAGGGTGCGGATCAGGCGGGCACGGAGTGCGGGCTGCGCTCGGTGTCGCCGCCCGGGGCGGGCTCCGACGGGTCGGCGCCGAGCGCCACGATCCTGTTGTCCCGGTCCACGTGCACGACCTTGGGCCGCAGCGACCGCGCCTCGGCGTCGTCGACCTGAGCGTAACTGATGATGATCACGAGGTCGCCCGGGTGCACGAGGTGCGCGGCGGCCCCGTTGATGCCGATGACGCCGGAGCCGCGCTCCCCCTCGATGACGTAGGTCTCGAGCCGCGCCCCGTTGTCGATGTCGACGATGTGCACGAGTTCGCCGGGCAGCAGGTCGGCGGCGTCCAGCAGATCCGCGTCGATGGTGACCGAGCCGACGTAGTGGAGGTCGGCCTGGGTGACGGTCGCGCGGTGGATCTTGGACTTGAACATGGTGCGATACATGCTTCACTCCCAATGAGTCGCTCCCTGCCCGCTGTGTGCAGGTCAAGGGCTGTGCCGTCAGCGTACAGCGCAGGCGGCGGCCGTCGGGGGCGGGCGCAGGGCGGCCAGGAGGGCCAGGCGGGTGCCCGTGCCCTCCGGGGCGGCGGCCGTCGCGGCGAGCACGTGGTCGCCCTGGAGCAGGCACAGGCCGGGGCGGAGCACGACGTCGAGCGGTGGGTGGTGGCCGGCCGCCAGGAGGGTCACCGCCGGCCATACGGCGGTGAAGGGCAGATCGAGGCGGGCTTCGGCGTACAGGGCCGCGGGCAGGCCCGCGGCGAGGACGCGGAGGCGGCGCACGGGGTCGAGTGCGGTGACGGGCCAGTCGGTCATCGTGCTCACGCCCTTCGGACGTCGTGATGAAGCCCCCGTGACCGAGGCAGGAGCCTCAGGCGGATAGATAGAGGGGTCGTGCGCGGCCCGTACTCCGCGGCGGCCGGGAAACTTCGCGAAGGGCTGGAAAATGCCTCGGGAATCTTCATCCGCTGATAGGGTTCGATACGGCGTGTATCCAGAGGGATTCGCCGTCAACGGGGGCATCGACGGGGGTCGATATCGTGGAGCGAAGGTCTCCTCGCGATGACACAACTCGCGAATTGCGGACGGAAAACAATCTTCCGGATGTGCATTCTCCACCGGTTGGTCGCCACCCCTTCGTGCACTCTTTCCCGAGGGCCACGGGGGTGCTGTGACCGAAGTGGAGAACAGGTACGTGACCGACCGGGACCCGGAGGTCCTGGCCGCCCTGGTCGAGGGCGCGCAGCGCGGCGACCTGCTGGCGATGGACGAGCTGCTGAGCGTGCTGGAGCCGTACGTGGGCCGCATCTGCGGCCCGGTCGCGCTGCAGGACGGACCGGACGCGGCGCAGGAGGCGCTCATCGCCGTCTTCTGCAACATCCGGCAGCTCAAGTCCCCTGCCGCGCTGTTCGGCTGGGTGCGGGTGATCGCGGCGCGCGAGGCGGTGAAGTTCGCCAAGCGCCGCCAGGGCCGGCCGACCGTGCCGGTGGAGTGGGAGGACCGGGCGCACCCCGAGGACACGTTGCTGGCCTCGGACATCGCCGACGCCATGAGGCGTCTCGCGCCCGAGCACCGCGTGGTCCTGACGCTGCGTCATGTCGAGGGGCTCAGCGAGCAGGAGGTCGCCGACGTGCTGGAGATTCCGGTCGGGACCGTGCGGTCGCGGCTGTTCAGGGCGCGGCGGTCATTCCGGACCGCCTGGGACTGACCTGGCCGCGAGCCGCCGCGCGAGCCGGTCGAGGAGCAGGGCCGAGCACCTTTCGGCCCCGGGCTCGTGCCGGTGCGGCGGAGGTTCCGCGCCGCTGACGCGGGGGCCGCTGAAGACGGCGACCGTACAGCCGGTCCGGTCCGGCACGGCGGCCATCCCGTGCACGTGCGCCCCGCTCTGCAGCAGGCACCACCCGGGGCGCAGCACCACCTCGAAGCGCTCGCGGCGGCCGAGGGCGCCGACGGCCTCGCCCTGGAGCCGCCCGCCGCCGGAGCCGTCGGCGGGGGCGGTGAGGGTGAAGGAGCGCACCTCGGGCAGGAGATGCGGAAGTTCGCGTTCCAGGTCGGAGACGAGCGACCACAGGGTGTCGAAGGGGACGTCGAAGTGGCGCTCGACGCAGCCGGCGTGCGCGGCGGCCGAGGCGAGCACCCGCAGTCTTCGCAAGGGGTCGAGACCGGCTGTCGGCCGGCCGTCGCGCGCGGCACCCGTCATGATGGCGTCCCCCTCTGTGTCGTGTGCACGAGATTCGCACCCTCATCAGGTGCGGTCAAGCCCAGGCAAAACACTGTGAGCAATTCCGGACGCTGCCGTCCCACAATTCACGCGACTTCACCCGCGTGTGGGGCGGAATTCGGAAAACTTCGCCGGATGCGGTGGAGTGTGCGCGCTCCACGTCGACTCTTATTCCGTGTCGGCCCTTTCGGCCGCCGGCTTTTCCGGAAAGGAGTGCGTGGTCGTGATCTGGGAGACGAAACCCGACGCGGACGCCGCCGCCGCTCTCGGCGAGGCGATCCGCGCCCGCCTCGCACAGCATCTCGGCCTCTGCGCCGTGGAGACGGCCGCCGCGGTCACCGAGGCCGAGGACGGTCCGGGGACGCCTGTCGTCGCGGCGGCCGGAGCGCCGCCCGTGACCACCTGATGGGTGCCGGCGAGAGCCACCCCGCCGTCGGCGCGCCCGCCCCGGACGGAGCGTCCGGCGTATCCCGCGCGGCCGCTCCGGTCGGTGCGCCCCGGCCCACGAGGCCGGGGCCCGCCGACGGTCGCCGGGCCCTCGCCCCGTCCGGGGACGGCCCGGACCGTGGCGGGGGCGGCGGACGACGGCTCAGGGTCTGTGTCGTGGGGGCCGGGCCGCGCGGCCTCAGCGTGCTGGAGCGGCTGTGCGCCGACGCCCGTACGCACGCGCCCGGTGTCGCGGTGACCGTGCACGTCGTGGACCCGGACCGGCCGGGGCCCGGCCGCGTCTGGCGCACGGGCCAGTCGCGCCACCTGCTGATGAACACGGTCGCCTCGCAGGTCACCCTGTTCACGGACCCGACGGTGGAGATGGCCGGGGAGGTCGCGCCCGGGCCCAGCCTGTACGAGTGGGCGCGGCACGTGGCGTCCTCCGCGTACGCGGGCTCCGTCGACGAGGAGCTGCTTGCGCAGGCGCGGGCGCTGACCCCGGACTCGTACCCGACCCGCGCCTTCTACGGGCACTACCTGGAGTGGGTGTTCCGGCGCGTGGTGCGGGGCGCGCCGCCCGGCGTGCGGGTCGTGGTCCATCCGCTGCGCGCCGTCCGCCTCCAGGACGGGCCGGGCGGGCTGCAGAGCGTCACCCTGGCCGACGGCACCCGGATCGGCGGCCTCGACGCGGTGGTCCTCGCCCAGGGGCACCTTCCGCAGCGGGCCGACCCGGTGCAGAGGGGGCTCGCCGGGTTCGCCGCCCGGCACTCCCTCGTCTATCTGCTGCCCGCCAACCCGGCCGACCTCGACCTGCGGGCGATCCTCCCCGGGTCCCCGGTGCTGCTGCGGGGGCTGGGGCTCAACTTCTTCGATCACGTGGCGCTGTTCACCGTCGGCCGCGGGGGCGTCTTCGAGCGGGACGCCGCGACCGGCCGCCTCCGCTACCGCCCCTCGGGCCGGGAGCCGGTCCTGTACGCGGGTTCCCGGCGCGGCGTCCCGTACCACGCGCGGGGCCGCAACCAGAAGGGCGCGCACGGCCGGCACCGCCCGCTCCTGCTGACCCCCGCGAAACTGGCCGAGCTGCGGCGCGCCGCCGACCGGCGCGGCCTCGACTTCGCGCGCGACCTGTGGCCGCTCATCGCCAAGGAGGTCGAGACGGTCTACTACGCGGCGTGGCTCACGCGCGCGGGCCGCGCACGGGCCGCCCGCCGCTTCACGGCGCGCACGCTCGGGACGCCCTGGGGCTCGCCGCAGGAGGCGGCGCTGCTCGACGAGTTCGGTGTTCCGCAGGGCGAGCGCTGGGACTGGCAGCGCGTCCAGCGCCCGTACGGCGACGGCGGGTTCCCGACCGCGGGCGCCCACCGTGCCTGGCTCCTCAGCACGCTCCGCCGCGACCTCGCCGAGGCGGCGGTGGGCAATGTGGACAGCCCGCTGAAGGCGGCGCTCGACGTGCTGCGCGACCTGCGCAACGAGATCAGGATCGTCGTGGACCACGGCGGTCTCGCCGGCCGCTCCCACCGTGACGATCTGCGGCGCTGGTACACCCCGCTCAACGCGTTCCTGTCCATCGGGCCGCCGCCGCAGCGCGTCGAGGAGTTGATCGCGCTGGTCGAGGCGGGCGTGCTGCACCTCCTGGGTCCGGGCATGACGGTGCGCGCCGACGAGCGGGACGGGGTCTTCGTCGCGGAGTCCGCCGACGTGCCGGGCCACCGGGTCACGGCGACCGCCCTCGTGGAGGCCCGGCTGCCCGAACCCGATGTGCGGCGCACCGACGACCCGCTCCTGCGCCACCTGCTCGCGACCGGGCAGTGCCGCCCCTACGTGATCCGCGACGCCGTCCACGGTGACCACGAGACCGGCGGTCTCGCGGTCACCGGCCGCCCCTACCGCGTGATCACCGCCGACGGCACTCCGCATCCGCGCCGCTTCGCCTACGGCGTCCCCACCGAGTCGGTCCACTGGGTGACGGCGGCCGGGATACGGCCCGGCGTGAACTCGGTGACCCTCGGCGACGCCGACGCGATCGCGCTCGCCGTCCTCGGCCTCGCCCCGGCCGCGCAGCAGACGCCGGCCGCGCCCGTCCGAGCCGAAATCCAAGAAGGGGCGTGATCGCCAGGAGTACGACGGCCCCTTCCCCGCTCTCTATCCGTGAACCCTCTTTCTGGAGGAAGCATGACCATGCTCCGCCCACCGGGCGCACTGCGCTGGTGGACCCTCGCAGTCGTGTCCGTCGGCACGTTCATGCTCATGCTCGACCTGAGCGTCGTCGCCGTGGCACTGCCCGGCATCCGCGGTGACCTGCACGCGAGCTTCAGCGAGATGCAGTGGGTGTTCGACGCCTACGCGCTCACCCTCGCCGCCTTCCTCGTCATCTCGGGCTCGCTCGCGGACCGCAGGGGCCGCAGGCTCGTCTTCGTCATCGGCCTCGTCGTCTTCACCGCCGCCTCCCTCGCCTGCGGCCTCGCGGGCTCCATCGAGGTCCTGAACATCAGCCGGGGCGTGCAGGGCGTCGGCGCGGCCATCATGTTCGCGGTCGGCCCCGCGCTGCTCGGCCACGAGTTCCACGGCAAGGAGCGCGCCGCCGCGTTCAGCGTCTTCGGCGCCGCGGTCGGCATCGCCGCCGCGACGGGGCCGCTCATCGGCGGCGCCCTGACCAGCGGCCCGGGCTGGCGGTGGATCTTCTTCCTGAACGTGCCGGTCGGCCTCGCCACCCTGCTGGTCGCGGTGCGGCGGCTGCGCGAGTCGCGGCTCGCGCACAGCGCTGCGCCGGACTTCGCCGGGATGGCCGTGTTCACCGTCGCGCTCGCCGCGCTCGTCCTGGCGATCGTGCGCGGGAACACGGACGGCTGGTTCTCGGCGACCAACATCACGCTCTACGTCGTCGCGGCCGTCGGCCTGATCGCCTTCCTGGTCCTGGCGCGGGCGCGCGGCGAGAACGCGATGATGGACCTGCGGATGTTCCGCAACCGCACGTTCGTCGCGCTGTGCGCGGTCACCTTCCTCGCCAACGCCGCCGGACTGCCCGCGATCTTCATCGAGACCTCGTACCTGCAGAACGTCCTGGACAACTCGGCCTGGGAGGCCGGGCTGCGGTTCCTGCCGCTGTCGCTCGCCATGTTCGTCCTCGGCGCGGTGACGGGTGCGCTGACCAACAAGGTCCCCTTCCGGATCATCATGGGTGTCTCGCAGCTCGCCCTCGCCGGTGCTCTGCTCCTCACCCACCGCAGCGGCCCCGGCGACTCCTGGACGGCTCTGCTGCCGAGTCTGCTCGTGACCGGCGCGGCGTTCGGGCTGTTCCAGCCGACCCGGGCGGCGCTCGCCATCGGCGTCGCCGAACCCGCCAAGGCGGGCGTGGCCTCCGGCATCAACGAGACGTTCCAGCAGGTCGGGGTCGCGCTCGGGATCGCGGTCGCCGGGGCGTTCTTCGAGAACCGGGTGGCCGACACCTTCGCCCGCTCCGACGCCGCCGCGACCCTCGGCGACAAGAGCCACGACGTCGCGTCGGCGATCAGCGCGGGCGCCATCGAACCCGCCGCCCGGTCGGCGGGCCCGGCCCTGCGTGAGCAGGTCCTGGTGGACGGGCGCCATGCGTTCACCGAGGGCTTTCACCAGGCCATGACGTTGTGCGCGGCGATGGCGTTCACCGCCGCGGTGATCGCGTTCGCGTTCCTGCGCAACAAGGACCTGCACGAGAGCGCCCTCACCGGCGTCCCGCCGGACCTGCCCGACGAGGACGACGCGGCGGACGAGCGCGCCGACTCGCGCACCAAGACAGCTTCCTGACGCACCACCAGCAACAGACACCACCGTCCATTCACGTGCACCACGTTCTCTGGGGGAACCCCGCATGAAGCACCAGGGCATATCCGAGCGCGTCGACCTTCCGATCGACCGCATCCCTACCCGCTGGTACAACGTGATTCCGGATCTGCCCCGGATTCCCGACCGCTACATCGACAACGCCACCGGGGAACCGGTCACGCAGGAGTGGCTCGAGCGGCTCTTCGTCAAGGCCCTGGCCGCGCAGGAGAGCTCCCTCGAACGCTGGATCACCATCCCCGAGCCGGTGCGCGACGCGTACAAGCTGTGGCGGCCCACGCCGCTGGTGCGCGCCGTCGCACTGGAGCGGGAGCTGGACACCCCGGCGCAGATCTGGTTCAAGTACGAGGCGACCTCGCCGACCGGCAGCCACAAGCTCAACTCCGCCATCGCGCAGGCCTACTACGCCAAGCGCGACGGGCACACCCGGCTCGTCACCGACACCGGCGCGGGCCAGTGGGGCAGCGCCCTCGCGCTCGCCTGCCAGCTGATGGGCATCGACCTGACCGTCTTCATGGTGCGGGCCAGCTTCCACCAGAAGCCCTACCGCCGCCATCTGATCGAGACGTACGGCGCCACCGTACTGCCCAGCCCCGGCGACACCACCGCCTTCGGGCGCAAGCTGCTCGCCGAGGAACCCAACCACCCGGGCAGCGAGGCCACCGCCGTCAGTGAGGCCCTTGAGCTGGTCGACGCGGACCCGGGCACCCGGCTCGCCGTCGGCGCCTTCTCCAACCACTGCCTCCTGCACCACACCGTCATCGGCCAGGAGGTGCGCGAGCAGCTCGCCCTGATCGGCCGCAGCCCCGACTACCTGATCGCGTCCGTCGGCTGCGGTTCCAACCTGGGCGGCTTCGCGATGCCGTTCCTGGAGGACAAGCTGAACGGCGCGGACATCGAGATCCTCGCCGCCGAGCCGGAGGCGTGCGCGCCGCTCACGCACGGCGAGTACCGCCTCGACTGGGCCGACGCCGGCGGTCGCGGGCCGGGCGTGTACACGTACACCCTCGGCCACGACTTCGTGCCGCCGCCGATCCACGCGGGCGGCCTGCGCTACCACGGCTGCGCCCCGCTGGTCGGCCTGATGCGCCACGAGGGGCTCCTGGAGGCCACCGCCTATCCGCAGACACAGGTGTTCGACGCCGCCAGGACCTTCGCGCGGCTCCAGGGCTATCTGCCCGCGCCGGAGAGCGCGCACGCCATCCGCGCCGCCATCGACAAGGCCCTGGAGTGCAAGCGCACGGGCCGCGAGGCCACGATCGTCTTCAACTACAGCGGCCACGGGCTGCTCGACCTGGAGGCGTACGGCCGGTACAACGCGGGCCTGCTGCGCGACGTCGAGGAGGAGGACTTCTCCGCCCCGAGCCTCGCCCCGGTCCTCGAAGGGCGGGCGTCATGATCTCCTACGCCCAGTACATCGACGGCAAGGACGTCGAGGGGCAGCGCTGGACGTACGTCGTCCGTGCCTCCGCGCTCCTGCGCGACGTCGACAGCGCCTTCAACCTCAAGCGTGGTCTGGAGCTCGGCCGCACCACGGAGATCACCGACGACGTGGTGGCGCGGTGCGCCGTCGGCACCGTCGCCGACAGCGACCGCGCCCTGGAGGCGGCCCGCCGGGCCAGCCGCGCCTACCGGCTGCTGCCGCAGGAGACCCGCAGCCGGATCATGCTGGAGTTCAACGAGGCGCTGACCGCCCGCGCCGACGAGCTGATCGACCTGCTGATCGCCGAGGGGCACCCGCGCCGCCTCGCCCAGTGGGAGGTCAGCGGGATGCTGCGGGGCACCGACGAGGCGACGATCCGCTGGTACGAGAGCCAGCTCCGGCAGTCCTTCGAGGTGGAGGGCAAACCGCTCGAACTCGTCCGCAAGCCGGACGGGGTCGTGTGCGTCAACCCGCCGCAGAACGCGGCCGGTTCGAACTCGACCATGGCCGTGTTCGCGCTGCTCGTCGGCAACGCGGTCGTCGTCAAGGCGCCCCGTTCCTCCCCGCTCGGCGTGATGTTCGTCTTCCGTGACGTGCTCGCCCCGATCCTGGAGCGGCACGGCGCCCCGCCCGGCACCCTCAACGTGGTCTGCGGCAACGCGGGCGGCATCCTGCGCTCCTGGGTCACCAGCCCGCTCGTCGACGACATCCTGTTCTTCGGCGACAGCGAGGCCGGGCTCAAGCTCGGCGAGGAGTGCCTGGCGAACGGCAAGAAGGCGATCCTGGAGCTCGCGGGCAACGACGGCTTCGTCGTCTGGCGCGACGCCGACCTCGACGCCGCCGCCCGCGCCCTGGAGGAGTGCTTCTACGGCTCCAGCCAGATCTGCATGGTGCCCAAGTACGCGGTGCTGCACCCGGAGATCGCGGACGAGTTCACCAGGATCTTCCTGGACCGGGTCCGCACCCTGCGGCCCGGCTATCCGGAGGACCCGGAGACGCTGCTCAGCCCCGTACTGAAGGTCGACAAGTTCTTCGACTTCATCGCCGAGGCCCGTGAGGCCGGGGGCGAGGTGCTGTGCGGCGGACAGCGGGTGGACGTGGACGGCGAACCCTCGACCCGCGGCATGTTCTGCGAGCCGACCGTGGTCCGCGTCGACGGCCTCCAGCGCGCGGGCGGCCTCTCGCTCGTTCGCGAGGAGACGTTCTTCCCGCTCCTGCCGCTGGTCGTGCCGGAGAGCGCGCCGGACGAGCAGCTCTTCGAGCGGGTCGTCGACTTCGTGGACGGCAATCTGTACGGGCTGCGCAACTCCCTGTGGACCGGCGACCCGGATCTGGCGCGGCACTTCGCCGAGAGCGTCACCAACGGCGGAACGCTGAAGATCAACGACTCGCACATCGGGTTCAACTCGGTCCTGTCCACGCACGGCGGCACCGGCCGCACCGGCGGACCCTACGGCGAGCTGAACTACGCCGGTCTGCGCACCTCCCACCTGCAAGGCATCTCGTGGGGCGACGGCGACCCGAGGCCGCTCGACCCGCGGGTCCTCACCGCCGGCGAAACCGCCGGGGAAAGGGCACGGGGCTGACTCCATGACCGTCAACGGCTCGAGCATTGCGGGCGGTCCCACGGCCGTCGAGCGCTTCGACGTCATCATCGTGGGCGCCCGCTGCGCCGGTTCACCGCTCGCCGCGCTGCTCGCGCGCGCCGGCCTGAAGGTGGCCGTGCTCGAGCAGGCGACCTTCCCCAGGCCGACGCTCTCCTCGCACCTCCTGGAGGCGGACGGGCTGAAGTTCCTCGACCGGCTCGGCGTGCGCGGGCCGGTCGAGCGGACCGGCGTGCGGTTCATGAAGCACACCGACACCCGGCTCGGCGACTTCCGGGTCCGCACCCGCTTCCCGCTGGCCTTCGACGACCTCGGCGGCGCCGCGTTCCTCCAGCGCCACCTGCTCGACGCGATCCTCGCCGACGAGGCCGCAGCCTCCGGCGCCGATCTGCGGATGGGGACCCGGGTCGTCGAGGTCCTGTGGCACCGGGGGCGGGTGTGCGGGGTGCGCGCGGAGCGCAAGGGCGTCTCGACGCGGCTGCACGCGCCGCTCGTCGTCGGCGCGGACGGCCGCGCGTCGACCGTCGCCTACATGTGCGGCTCCCACAAGTACAACGTCAACCCCAACCAGCGCTCCTACTACTTCGCCTTCTTCGAGAACGCCGACCCCGCCCACGACGACCTGTTCGTCTTCCACCGCTGGGGCGACCGCATGGTGTGGGCGGGCCCCGCCGACCACGGCCTGTACCTGTGCGGGGTCTCCCCCGAGAGGCATGAACGGGAGTACTTCCGCGGGGAGACCGAGGCCGGGCTCTGGGCCCATCTGCGGGCCTGCGAACCCACCGCCGCCGCGCTCGCCGACGCCCGGATCGCGCAGAAGATCTCCGGCATCGTAAAGTTCGACGGCTACCTCCGCCAGGCATCCGGGCCCGGCTGGGTGCTCGTCGGCGACGCCGGGCACTTCAAGGACCCGGCGGCCGGGCGCGGCATCGGCGACGCGTTCCTCCAGGTGGAGGCGCTGGTCCCGGCGATCGTCGGCGCCCTGGACGGCACGGCCCGCGGTGGCGCGGACGCGGCGATGCGCCGCTGGGGCGTCTGGCGCGACCGCCGCTTCGAGGGCCACTACTGGCTCGCGACGATCCTCGGCGAGGCGGGCCCGCTGCCCGGAGCCGTCGAGGAGGCGCTGCGCCGCCTCGACGAACGCGGCCAACTGGACCGCTTCTTCGACCTGTACGCGCACCGCTCCAGCTACTACGACGTCTTCCCGCTGCGCGACATGGGCCTCGCGACCGCCCGCCGCCTCGTGTCCGGCGCGCAGCCCCGCGGACCGCTGCTCAAGGAGACCCTCGCGCTCCTCGCCCGCGAGCCGCGCCGCCGGTGGATCAACCGCCACCCGGCGTACGCCACGTCCGACCTGACGGCCCCGCCGGCCGCACGGACACCCCGCACCACCCAGAAGGACCGGAGGGAGACCGCGGATGCGGCACATAACGGATGAGCCCCGGGCGGAGGCCGACATCGTCGTGGTCGGGGCCGGCCTCGCCGGTCTGACCGCCGCCCGCGAACTGACGTCGGCCGGCTGGACGGTACGCGTCCTGGAGGCCCGCGACCGGGTCGGCGGCCGTCTCAAGGGCCTGGACCTCGGCGACGGGAAGACGGCCGACCTCGGCGGCGAGTACTTCGGCGACAAGAGCACGCTGATCGCCGAGACCGGCCGCTCGGTGGGGGTGCGGGGCTTTCGCACCTACGACGAGGGGCGCCGTCTGAGCTTCGTGGGAGGCCGCCGTCATACGTACAACGGCCTGTTCCCCTGGAAGCTCGCGCCGACCACGCTCGCCGACTTCGGGCAGGCGGTGCTGCGCATCGAGCGGCTCGCGCGCACCGTGCCGCCGGAGGCGCCGTGGCTGGCGCCGGACGCGAAGGCGCTGGACAGCCAGACGTTCTGGTCGTGGTGCCGCCGCAATGTGGCCACCCCTACGGCTCGCGCGTTCCTGTCGATGGTGACGGAGGCGGCGTACTGCGCCGCGCCCGCCGACCTGTCGATGCTGCACGTGCTGTACTACGCCAACGCCTCGGGCGGCTTCCGCTACCTCCTCGAGATCAGCCGGGGCATCCAGCGCTACCGCTTCGAGGGCGGCGCGCACAGCATCCCGCAGAAGCTCGCGCAGGATCTGACCGAGGAGATCCGGCTCGGCGCGGTCGTGCGCCGCATCGAGCAGCACAGCGACTCGGTGACGGTCTCGGGCCCCGGCCTCGAGGTCCGGGCCCGCTGGGTGATCGTCGCCGTCCCGCTGACCCTGTCGGGGCGCATCGAGTACGCGCCCGCCCTGCCCGGTTACCGCGATCAGCTCACCCAGCGGATGCCGGCCGGGGCCGCGCTCAAGTGCCTGGCGATCTACGACGAGCCGTTCTGGCGCGCCGACGGCTTCAGCGGCCAGGTCACCACGAGCGACGGCCCGTTCCGGGTGGCCCTGGACACGTCGCCGCCCGACGGGAAGCCCGGTGTCCTGTCCGCGTTCGTCACGGGTTCGGCGGCGCGCAGGCTGACGCGGCTCGGCGAACAGGAGCGGCGCACGGTGGTCCTCGGCGCCCTGGCCCGCGCCCTGGGCCCGCGGGCCGCACGCCCCGCCGACTTCGTCGAACAGAACTGGCTGGACGAGGAGTTCACCCGGGGCTGCTACCACGGCTTCGCCCCGCCCGGCGTCTACACCTCGTACGGGCCCGCCCTGCGCGCCCCCATCGGCCGCATCCACTGGGCGGGCACCGAGACCGGCGTCCACCAGATGGGCTCCATGGGCGGCGCCGTCGACTCGGGCCTGCGCGCGGCCCGCGAGGTCTTCGCCCGCGCGGTCGGAGACCGGGACCCGCGCGTGGCGATCCTGGGGATGGTGGGCCGTGGCTGACCGCGCCGGCCCCACCGCCGATCCGGGACGGACAAGGCGCCTCGCCGCCGCCCTCGGGGGAGCACGCTCCGCCGAGCAACCGGCGCGACAACTGCCCCCGAGCGGGGGCCGCACCCCGGACCGATCGGCAACCTTGTCCGAGGCGGCGCCCCATGACTGACCACCCCACCACCCAGGGCGCCCTCCTCCTCGTCGGCGGCCAGGCGGCGCGGCTGCTGCGGCAGCGCCATGCCGGGCTGCCGCTGCTCATCGGTGGTCGGCGCCCGGAGCGCGCGGAGAAGCCCGCCGCCTCATCCAAGGCGGCGCCCCATGACTGACCACCCGACCACGCAGGGCGCCCTCCTCCTCGTCGGCGGCTACGGAGTCGTCGGCGCACAGGCCGCGCGGCTGTTGCGGCAGCTCCATCCCGGGCTGCCGCTGCTCATCGGTGGCCGGCACCCGGAGCGGGCCGTGGAGTTCGCGGAGTCGATCGGGGCGCGGGCCGTGGCCGTTGATGCCGGGCGGCCTCGTCCGCTGGGCGCGTTGGCCGAGCGGCCCGCCGCGGTTCTCGGGGCGGTCAGTGACGGGCGGGGGCACCTGGCCGCCGACGCGATGCGGCTCGGCATTCCGTTCGCGGACATCCACCGGGCCGCCGCGTCCGACGTCCTCGACGTCTGCATGACGGCGACCCGCGAACGGCCCACCGGGGCCGTCCTGTTGGCGGGGAGCTGGTTCGCCGGGCTCGCCGCGCTCATGGCCGCCGCCACGGTGCGCGAGCTGGGCGGCGCCGCCGACCGGGTCGACGTCGTCGTCCTGGTCTCCTCCGACGACCGCGTCGGCCCGGACTCCTGGGGCTTCGCCGACCGCCTCGCCTGGCCCCACCACCCGATGCGCGCGGGCCGTCGCGTCCTGGCGCAGCCGATGACGGACGCCCGCCCGGCGCGTTGCGCGGACGGCGCCGTCCGCCCAGCCGCGCTGGTCGGCACCCTGGAGCAGACGACGCTGCCCGTCACCCTCGGCGTCCCGACGGTGGAGACGCGGATGGCGTTGCAGAGCCCCGCGTCGCTGCGCGCCTTGGTCGCCCTGAAGCGGTCCGGGACGCTGCGCGCCCTCACCCTGCCCGCCCTGCGCACGGTCCGCTCCGCCCTCCTGGAGCGGCCCGGCGCGGGGGACTTCGCGGGGCTCACGGTCACCGCGCGCGGCGCGGGCCGCACCGTCTCCGTCGACCTCCTCGACCCGCGCGGCCAGGCCCATCTCAGCGCCGTGGGCGCGACCTGGGCCGCCGAGCGGATCCTCGGCCCGGGGCTGCCGCCCGGCGTCTCCTACCCGGAGCAGTCCGCGCGCCCCGAGGCCGACCTCGACCTGCTGCGCCGGGCGCTGGTCCAGGTCCGTACGACCGGCTTCACCCAGACACCCCGACCCGCCCACGAAAGGAACCGCACATGAGGGACAAGCAGCCGGGCGACGGCCGGAACGCCGCCCTCCTCCTGGCCGCCCTGCGCACCGTCGGCGGCGCCGCCTTCCTCGCCCCGACGCTCGGCACGAGGAACTTCGGCATCAAGGACGACGCCGAAGGCATCTACCTGGTGCGGCTGTTCGCCGCCCGCAACATCGCCGTGGCCGGCGGCCTGCTGCTCAGCAAGGGCCCGGCGCGGCGCCTGTGGTTCCAGGCGGGCGCCGTCTGCGACGCCCTCGACACGGCCGCGGGGCTCGACGCGCTGCGCACCGGGAGGAAGGCGGGGGCGGCGGTCCACACCCTCGCCGCGCTGGCCGCCACCGCGGTCGGCGTGGCCGGTGCGCGCTCCGCGCGCGGGGAGGCGGAGCGGTGACCGAGCGCGTCTGCGTCATCGGGGCGGGCGCCGCGGGCCTCGCCATGGCCCGCGCCCTGGTCGTGCGCGGCATCCCCTTCGACTGCTACGAGCGCGGTCCGGCCATCGGCGGCCTGTGGCGCTATCCGCCGGACCCGTCGGAGCAGGGCGGCAGTTGCGCCTACCCCTCCCTGCACGCGAACACCTCCAAGACCGTCATGCAGTACCCGAGCTTCCCGATGCCGGACGACTGCCCGGACTACCCGCACCACACCGATGTGCTCCGCTACCTGAACGCGTACGCCGACCATCACGGCCTGCGCGGGCACATCCGGTTCGGCACCGAGGTGACGCGCGCCGCGCCCGCCCCGGGCGGCGGCTGGGACGTGACCCTCGCCGACGGGTCCGCGCACCACTACCGTGCCGTCCTCGTCGCCTCCGGGGGGCGCCACGGCGAGCCCGTGCACGGCCGGTTCGAGGGGAAGTTCACCGGCGAGCAACTGCACTCCGTGGAGTATCGCGGGCCGGACGGCTTCGCGGGGAAGCGGGTGGTCGTCCTCGGTCTCGGGGCGACCGCCGCCGACATCGCCACCGAGGTCTCCCGGGTCGCGGAGGCCACGTACCTGTCGGTGCGCACCGGTCACTACGTCGTCCCGAAGATCCTCGAAGGGCGGCCGATCGACCGGCTCTCGCCGCTGATGAGGAGGCTCTCCGTCGAGCAGCGCCGCCCGCTGGTGAAGCTGATGCTGAAGCTCGTCCACGGTGACATGACCGATTACGGGCTGCCCGCTCCCCCGTACAAGGTAGGCCAGGGCCCGTTCGTGGCGAGCAGCGAACTGCTTCCGGCGATCGTGCACGGCCGGATCACGCCGCGGCCGGTGATCGTCTCCGCCGAGGAGCGCACGCTGCGCTTCGCCGACGGGAGCAGTGCCGAGGCGGACGCGGTCATCCACTGCACCGGCTACCGGATCGCCGTCCCGTTCCTCGACCGGGAGCACGCGGGCGACGGCGACGACGCGCCGCCGCTCTACCACCAGGTCGTGCCCCCGCAGACCGAGGGCCTGTACTTCATCGGCCTGCTGCACTCGATGACGGCGCTGATGCCGCTCGCGGAGGCCCAGTCGGAGTGGGTCGGCGACCTGCTGACCGGTGCCGTCCGGCTTCCGCCGCGCGAGCGGATGTGGGCGCGGGTCCGGCAGGCGCGGCGCCGCCAGGACAAGCGGTTCCACGACTCCTCCGGGCACCTCCTGGTCGATCCGCGGGAGTACGAGCGGCTCATGACCACCGAACGCACCGCCGAACGCGCCGAGAGCGCGAGGAAGGACTGAGCAGTCATGTCCCAGACCCTGCAGACCGGGGGGCCCGGCACACAGCCGGGCCGCCCCGTGCGGCGCACCACCTTCGGGAAGGTGCTGCGCGGCCAGTTCGAGCCGCGCCGTGTCGCCCTGCGCAAGCCGGTCAACGTCGGGCTGATGGCCGAGCTGGCCGCCGAGCGGCACGGGCCCGTCCCGATCCACCTCGACCAGCCCTTCGCCTGGGACCCGCAGCAGCGCACGGAGACGGACTACGTCGAGTTCGCGCAGCTGGTGCGGGAGTTCTCCGCCGTGCTCGCGGCGGCCGGGGTGCGGCGCTGGGACCGCGTCGTCGTCCTGAAGACCCCCAACTACGACGTGCAGGCGCTGGCCTGGGCCGCCGCCCGGATCGGCGCGATCCCCGCGCTGCTCTCCGCCGGGCTCGACCCCGACATCCTGAACGTCCTCCTGGAGCGGCTCCAGGCCCGCTATCTGATCACCGACCCGCGGACGGCCGCGTACGCGCGTCTGGACCGGGCCCGTCTCGACGCGCTCGGCATCCGGGCCATCGCCGACATCGACGGCGGGGTCCCGGTCGAGGACCTGTGGGGCGCGGCGGTGCCCGCTCCGGCGCCGCTCAAGGACGAGGACCCGATGATGATCACGCACACGTCGAGCACGACGGGTGTGTCGAAGCTGGCGGAGACGTCGGCGCGGGCGGTGTCGTTCTCGGCGTTCCTGGAGTCGGTCTTCCCGTTCGTGCACAGCGGCGACGAGCTGTTCGCCAGCGCCATCTCGCATGTGCACGTGCGCGGCGCGATCACCCAGCAGGCCGCGTTCTCGCGCGGCACGCCGCTGCTCGGCATCGGCCGCCCCGACGACGCGACGATGCTGCGGCTGCTGCCCAAGCACCGGCCGACGATCCTGGAGGCGCACCCGAACGCGTACGTCGGCTGGGAGCGGCTCATCGACGACCCGGCGCAGCCGTTCGCCGGGATCCGGGTCTTCATCAACACCTTCGACGCCATCCACCCGCGCACCGTGCGCCGCTTCCTGAACGCCTCCACCCGCAGGATGCCGGTGTGGTGGCAGTGCTACGGCATGACCGAGACGCAGGCGGTCTCCGTGCGTCCGTACACCCGGCGTTCGGCGGCCCGGCTCGGCGAGCGCGACTCGCGCAGCGTCGGCTGGGAGATCCCCGGCGTGCGCGCCCGCATCGCCGATCCGGCCACCGGCAGGCGGCGCGGTTCGCAGTCCGAGCCGGGGATGATCCAGGCGCGTACGCGCGCGCGTGCGCTGTCGTTCGTCGGCACCCCGGAGAAGTTCTCCGAGCGGCGCCACGGCCGGTGGTTCGACACCGGGGACTGGGGACGGCGGGGCCGCTGGGGGCAGTTGGAGATCCTGGACCGGGTCGCCGACCGGATCGACGGCGTGGAGAGCTGCCTGTGGCTGGAGGACGTCCTCATGACCCGGATCCCCGACGCCGAGGAGATCGTCGTCGTGCCCGACGGGGACGGCCGGCCGGTGCCGGTGGTGTGCATGCGGGACGGCAAGGCGCTGGACGCGGCCGCCTGGAAGAGCGCCTCGGCGGGCCTGACGGGGCTCGGGGCGCCGTTCGAGGTCTCGCCGGAGGACCTGCGCCGCACCGCGACGGTCAAGGCCCGGCGCTATCTCCTCACCGAGATGATCAAGAACGGCCGGCCCGCTCCCCTGCCCGCCGACATCGTCCTGCGCGACGGCGCCTGAGCACGGCCGAGAGAGGCGTCGAACGATGCACGAAGTCCCGCGGTTCCCCGTGTACGACCGGACCGGCCCGATGTCGCTGCACCTCGCCGAGGTCGGCACCGTCCGGGCGCTCAGGGCCGTGCGCGCGGGGCCCGATCCGGCCTCGGTCCAGGGGCTGCGCTACGCCCAGACCTGGCTGATGAGCCCGCTGCGCACCGGTGCCCTGCCCTCGACCGAGGTCACCGGTGTGGCCCTGGTCGCGGCCTGGGACGACGACCGGTCCCTCGACCGGTATCTGTCCCATCCGACGGCGCGGGTCTACCGCGACGGGTGGCACGCCCGCTGCGAGCCCGTACGCACCGTGGGCGCGTGGCCCGGCCTGCCCGATCTGCCGCGCCAGGAGCGGCCGACCGACGACGAGCCGGTCGCCGTCCTCACCATGGCGCGGGTGCGCCTGCACCGCTGGGGCCCGTTCGCCGCGGCCGCGGGCCCGGCCGAGCGCGACGCGCGGCGCCATCCGGCGTTCCTGGCCGGAACCTCCCTGTTGCGCCCGCCCGGCCTCGTCGCCACGCTCTCCCTGTGGCGCACCGCGCGCGAGATGCGCCAGTACACCGTCGGCTCCTGTCCGGGGGGCCACGTGGACGCGATGAGGAAGCACCAGGAGAAGGAGTTCCACCACGAGACCGTGTTCGTGCGGATGCGTCCCTACGCGACCCAGGGGCGCTGGGGCGGGCGCGACCCGCTCGGCCGCACCGAACCGGCGGCGAAGGGCTGAGCGCCTGAGAACGGCCCGAGGGAGGAGCGACATGGCGACGCACACGGCCGAGCTGCCGTCCGGGACCCTCGTCTACGAGGACACCGGGGGTGAGGGACCGGTCCTCGTCCTGCTGCACGGGCTGCTCATGGACGCCTCGCTGTGGCAGGGGGTCGTGGACGAGCTGCGCGCCGACCACCGCTGTGTCGTGCCCGTGCTGCCGCTCGGCGCACACACCCTGGCGATGCCGGAGGACGCCGACCTCTCCCCGCGGGGTCTGGCCCGGCTCGTCGCCGCGTTCCTCGACCATCTCGGCCTCACGGACGTCACGCTGGCCGGCAACGACACGGGCGGCGCCCTCGTCCAGCTCATGCTCGGCGACCTCGACGAGCGGATCGGCCGGATCGTCCTCGTCTCCTGCGACGCCTACGACAACTTCCCGCCCGGCCTGACCGGCAGGACCGTCGTCCTCACCGGCAAGCTGCCGCCCGCGCTGTTCGGCGCGTTCATGCAGCAGCTGCGGTTCAGGCCCGCCCGCCGCCTCCCGATCGCCTTCGGGCGGCTGACCAAGCGCGGCGACGCCGTGACCGCCGCCTGGCTGCGGCCCGTCCTGAAGCTGCCGCCGGTCCGCCGCGACACGGTCAAGGTGCTGCGCGGCATCGCCGCCCACCGCACGGCCCTGACCGAGGCCGCCGGACGGCTGCCCGCCTTCGACCGGCCCGCGCTGGTCGTATGGGCCGAGGGCGACCGCGTGATGCCCCCGGAGCACGGGCGGCGCCTGGCCGAAGCGCTGCCCCAGGGGCGGCTCGTGGAGGTGCCGGACTCCTACACGCTGGTGCCGCTCGACCAGCCCGCCGTCCTGGCCCGCGCCATCCGGGAGTTCACCCACGCGTGAGGGGCCGGGGCCCGCTCAGAGCGGCGTCGTCGTGGAGCGGCCCAGGTACCAGACCGGGCCCGGGTCGGGCACGTCGAGGAGTTCGAACCCGAGGCGGTCGTAGAAGGCCCTGGCCGGGGTGTTCGCCCGGACCATGCACAGGTGCACGGCGGGGACACCGGCCCGGCGGAGGGCGCCGAGCAGGGTGCGCATGAGGGCGCGGCCGTGCCCCCTGCCCTGGTAGGGGGACAGCAGGTCGATGTGCAGATGGGCGGGGAAGTCGCGCAGCTCGTCCCGGACCATGCGCTCCGGGGTGTGCAGGAGCACCGCCATCTCCTCGGCCGGTGTCCGCGGCTCGCCCTCCGGTGCCGGGAAGCGCGCCCCGGCCCCCGGCAGCCACTCGGTGCGGAACCGCTTGACGAAGGTCTCCGTGTCCGGCACGCCCAGGACGTAGCCGACCGCCCGCCCGGCGCCGTCGTCCAGGACGAACGCGAAGTCCGGGGCGAGTTCCACGTACGGGTAGGCGAAGATCGTCGGCATCAGGTCGGGGTCCGGGTAGAGGGACGAGGCGTCCTGGCCCACATGGGCCGTCCGGACGCAGACGTCGGCCAGCGCGGCACGGTCGGAGGGCCGGTACGGGCGGATGAACGGTCCCTGGGGCATGGCTGTCATGGCGGTCATGATTCCAGCCATGGGAGCGCTCCCAAAGACGTTTTTGCGCCCCCCTTCGACCGCCCTCCTGTGCCCGTCCTCCCGCGCCCGCCCTGAACGGATCAGAGACCGAGCCGCGCCACCACGTCAGTGAGCGCCTCGCCCAGTGGCAGGGCGACGCGGTGGGAGGCGAGCGCGTCGCCGCGGCCCGCGCCCTGGTTGACGATCAGGACCGGGGTGCCCGCCTGCGCCGCCTGCCGGACGAAGCGCAGGCCCGACATGACGGTGAGCGAGGAGCCGAGGACCAGCACGCAGGACGCGCCGTCCACGAGGGCGCGGCAGACGGCGACCCGGTCCCTCGGCACGTTCTCCCCGAAGAACACCACGTCCGGCTTGAGCACCCCGCCGCAGACCAGGCAGGGCACGAGCTGAAACTCGCGGACCGCCTCGTCGGGCAGTTCCACGTCACCGTCCGGATTGACGCGGGCCGCCGCCGCGTGGCGCTCGGCCGCCTCCTCGAACGCCGGGTTGGCCGCGCGCAGCCGCCGGTCGAGGTCGTCGCGGTCGCTGAGGTCGCCGCAGTCCAGGCAGATCACCCGGCGCAGGCTGCCGTGCAGCTCGACGACGTCGGCAAGGCCCGCCGCCTGCTGGAGCCCGTCCACGTTCTGCGTGATCACGCCCGTGACGAGCCCGGCCCCGGCGAGCGTCGCGACGGCCCGGTGCCCGGTGTTCGGCCGCGCCCGCGTCATGGCCCGGTAGCCGACCTGGCTGCGCGCCCAGTAGCGGCGCCGCGCCCACGCGTCGCCGGTGAACTCCTGGTACGTCATCGGGGTGTGGCGGCGCAGCGAGCCGTGCTCCCCGCGGTAGTCCGGGATGCCCGACTCGGTGGACAGGCCCGCGCCGCTCAGCACGAGGACGCCGCCCGCCCGCAGGGCGTCGGCCACCGGGGTCAGGTCGGTCGAGGCAGGGGGCAGTCCTTCGACGGGTTCCCAGCTCAGCGTGGGGCGGGTGCGCATACCCGCCAGCTTACGCAGGCGCCGCGCGAACCCCGCCCGGCACACGTGATCGCGGCGTCAGCGGGTACGGGTGAGGGCAGTACCGCAGATCGACGTGGGGGCACGGCCCACGCACCACGGGAGGACACCATGATCGCCGCAGAGAACATCCGCGACTGGCGCGGCCACGACGTGGTGGACGAGGAGGGCCACAAGATCGGCACTCTGGAGTCCGTCTACGTCGACACCGTCTCCGACGCGCCCTTCTTCGTCACCGTCACCGTGGGCCTGCCGACGCGGCGGCGCCTCGTCTTCGCGCCGCTCATGGGGGCGACGGTGGGCCCGGGGCACCTCAAGCTCAACTACGGCAAGGACCAGGTCAAGGACGCGCCGTCGATCGACACCGACGGTGAGCTCCTTGCCGACCAGGAGTGGGCCGTCTTCGACCACTACAAGCTGCCCTTCGAGCCGGGCGCGCGCGGCGAGCGGCGGCTGGCGCGGCGCTGACGTGCGCGCGCTCCACGTCGCCCGCGCCGGGTGACGTGCGGCGGACGGGCCGGCCGCACCGTGGCGGCACGAGTGCGTCCCGCCACGAGAGGACCGCGTCATGGCGATCGTCGGTGCCGTCCCGCCGCTGGTCGGGCGCGTCCTCCAGCAGCTCGTGCACGTCAACGTCCTCGACATGGCGACGCGCCTCGCGGCCCAGGCGTTCCTCGCCGCGCTGCCGATGCTCATCGCCGTGGCGTCGTTCTGCCCGCGCCCCGTGCGGCGCGAACTGCTGCGCTCGCTGCACACCTTGATGGGCGCGAAGGGGCCGGTCATCGCCCAGGCGACGGATCTGACCGACGGCGGGGACGGCGCCCTGCACAACTGGGGTGCCCTGGGCGTCCTGGTCGCCCTGCTCTCGGCCACGTCCTTCACACGCGCCCTGCAACGGGTGTGCGAGCGCTCTTGGCACCTGCCGCGCGCGGCCGTCCGGCTCACGGCGTGGCGGTGGGCGGCCTGGCTGCTGGTGTGGATCGTGTTCCTCGTCGTGCAGGGCGCGGTGCACCAGGCGTTCGGGCTCGGCCCCGCGCTCGGTGTCGCCTCGCAGTTGGTGACGGCGACGCTGATCAGTTGGTGGACGCAGCACCTGCTACTCGTCGGCCGCGTGCCCTGGCCGCCGCTGCTGCCGGGCGCGGTCCTCGCCGGGGTGGGCGTGGTCGGCCTCACGCTGGTCTCGCAGCTCTATCTGCCGCGCGCGCTGCGCATGAGCATGGACCGGTACGGGACGCTGGGCTCGGTGTTCACGCTGCTGTCCTGGCTCATCGTGTACTTCACCGTCGTGGTGTCCGCCATCGCGGTGGGCCGCACCCTCGCCCAGGAGGAGTTCCTGCGCCGCAGGCTCGGCGACGCGCAGGCGCCCGGGGCGGCGACGCCCTCACGCTGACGCGGCGGTCACCCGTCCCTCGCGGACCGCGTCGGCCAGCGCCCGGTGGTCCCGCTCGTTCTGGTCCGCGTAGGACTCGGCGAAGCGCGCCACGGCCTTGTCGAAGGTGTCGGCGCGGCCCAGATAGGCGGAGATCGCGATGCGGTCGCCGGAGCGCGCGTGGGCGCGCGCGAGGGTGGCGCCGCAGGTGCGGCCGAAGAGGGCCATGACGTCGGGGGCCATGAGCTCGGCCTGCGGGATGGCCTTCCAGTCCCGCAACTGCCGTACGTAGAAGTCGCGCTGGCGTCCGTCGAAGCCCTCGGCGCGCTCCCAGCCCAGGAACATGTCGCCCGCGGCCTGCATGAGGCGCTGGCCCGCGACGACGCGTTCGCCCTGGTTGTCGTGGAGGCTCGGGCCCGCGGCCGGTTCCAGGACCGAGCGCTGCGCCTCCTTCGCCTGGAGGAGGAGCGGGTCGCCGTTGTCCCGGCCGAGCAGCAGGACGATCCAGCAGCGGGTGCCGACGCTGCCGACGCCGACGACCTTGCGGGCCATGTCGACCACCCGGTACTGGGCGAGCAGCGCCTGCCGGTCGGCGGGGAGCGTGTGCGCGTACCGCTCGATGAGTTCGCGCAGTTGCTCCTCCATGTGCTTGCGCTCGACGTCGGGCAGGAGTTCGTCCAGGGGGGTGACGAGCGGCGGGTCGGGGGCGAGGCGCAGTTCGTCGCCGACCGTGTACGCCAGCTTGGACAGCGCCTGGAGGTGGTCGCGGGTGCGGGCCTTGTCGAGCGCGCGCGACATGCGGCGGCGGGTGCGCGGGTCGAGCCGTTCGGAGAGGGTGGCGAACAGCTCCTGGGCCTCGATGCGGGCGTACCAGACGTCGAGGGTGCGCATCGCGGCGAAGCTCTCCATGGAGGTGCGGTACGCGGCGACGGTGGCCCGGACCACGCGGGCGCGCTCCACGTCGCGGAAGCCGTTGCCGCGCCCGGCGATCACCAGGGACGCGGCGAGGCGTTTGACGTCCCACTCCCAGGGGCCCGGCAGGGTCTCGTCGAAGTCGTTGACGTCGAACATCAGGCGCCGCTCCGGTGAGGCGAGCAGCCGAAAGTTCAGCATGTGGGCGTCGCCGCAGAGTTGGGCCCGCAGCCCGGTCGCCGGGGTGGCCGCCGCGAGGTCGGCGGCCATGATCGCCGCGGCTCCTCGGTAGAACCGGAACGGGGACTCCAGCATCCGCCCGTAGCGGATCGGGATCAGCTCGGAGAGCCTGCTGGCGGACTGCCGTTCGAGGATGTCGACCGGGTCGGGGCGGTGCGCCGACGGCGTGTACGCGTCGTGCGCCGAGCGGCGTACGCGGGCCCGGGCCGCCCGGCCCCGCTCCGCCCGCTCGCGCGGGGTCCCGCCCTGGAACGTGGTGTCGGTCATGGCGCGCTCCTTCCCGGTGCGGGAAGCGTGCGCCCGCCGGGGCGCGGCGGCGTCACCCCGCCGGTGTGAGCTCGGGCGCGAATCCCCTGCAAGGGGTGAGGACCGGGGTGCGGGGCGGTCACAGACTTCCCGGCATGGAAACGACGACGCGCACGACGGCGGACGCGCCGCGCGGGCAACGGTGGCTGGCGCGCGCGTCGCTGGCGTCCGCCGCGGCCGCGGTGGTCGTGCTCGGGGTCTTCGCGGGCCTGAAGACCTTCGCGCTGCTCGGCGTGGGCCTCGCGGGTGTGCTGGTCACGGTCGCCGCCGTCTGGTGGATCGTCAGCAGGCGCGGCCTGACCCGCTACCTCGCCGTGCTGCTCGCGCTCGCCGCGCCGGTCTGGGTCATCGCGACCTACACCAGGGCGCGGCTCACCTGGGTGGTCGTGGTCTCCTGCGCGCTGTGGCTCCTGGCGGCGGGGGCGGGCCGCGCGGCGCTCGCCGGGCGCGTCGCCCCCGCGCCGGTGGAGGAGCGTCCCGCGCCGGCGTTCCGCCGCGCGGTGCTGATCATGAATCCGCGCTCCGGCGGCGGCAAGGTGGGCCGGTTCGCGCTGCCGGAGCGCGCGGAGGAGTTCGGTGCCCAGGTGGTGCTCCTGGAGGGGCCCGGCGAGACGGATGTGTCGGCGCTGGCGCGCGCGTGTGCGCGTGAGGGCGCCGATCTGCTCGGCGTCGCGGGCGGTGACGGCACGCAGGCGCTGGTCGCCGAGGTGGCGGCCGACCTGGGCCTGCCGTTCCTGGTGATCCCGGCGGGCACCCGCAACCACTTCGCCCTCGACCTGGGCCTGGACCGCGACGACCCGGCGAAGGCCCTGGACGCCCTGCGCGACGGCAGGGAGCTGCGGGTGGATCTCGGCTTCGCGGCGGGGCGCCCGTTCGTCAACAACGTGTCGTTCGGGGCGTACGCCGAGGTCGTGCAGAGCCCGTCCTACCGCGACGGCAAGACGCGCACCACCCTCGGGCTGCTCCCCGATCTGCTCATGGGCCACAAGGGGGTGCGGCTCACGGCGCGGGCCGGCGCGGAGACCTTCACCGACCCGCAGGCGCTCCTCGTGAGCAACAACCCGTACGGGGAAGGGGACATCGCCGGGCTCGGCCGCCGCACCCGCCTCGACACCGGGGTGCTGGGCTGCGTCGGGGTCCGGGTCACGAGCGCCGCGCAGGCGACGGGGCTGCTGCGCGGCAGCCGGGCCACGGGCCTGCACCGGACGACGGCGGCCACGGTGGTCGTCGACGCCGACCGGGAGACGGTCCCGGCCGGCATCGACGGCGAGGCGGTGCGGCTGCCCGTACCGGTGCGGTGCGAGATCCGGCCGGGGGCGCTGCGGGTCCTCGTCCCCCGGGAGCGGCCCGGCGCCTACCGGGAGCGTCCGGCGCTCGACTGGCGCGTGCTCGGCCGGCTCGGCCTGACCGGCCGGTACTGAGTCCCGCGCCGCGCCTCACGCCCCGTACACCTTGTGGGCCACGCGGTGCCCGTACATCGCGAGGGACCAGATCACCAGGACGTCCAGCGCGATGATGATGGCCGACCAGACCGGCTGGTACGGGGTGAAGAAGAAGTTCTGCATCGCGCTGAACATCGCGACGAGGATGCCGATCGTGCGGGCCCACACCCGCCCCGCGAAGAGGTTGAGGGCCGCGAGGAGGACGATGAAGCCCGTGATCAGCTCGACCCAGCCGCGGGCGTTGACGTCGAAGTCGAAGGCGTAGTCGTTCTGCTGCTGGTAGTAGTTCTCGCCGAGGATCGCGGAGAGGCCCGCGATCGTGTGGTACGCGCCGACGATGACCAGCACGCAGACGGCGAAGACGACGCCGCCGACGGTGACCGGATTGACGTGCGGCTCCGGTTCGGGCGCGCCGGGGCGGGGCTGCTGCTGCGGGAGCGGGTCCGTCATCCCGCACCTCCTCGTGTGTCCGGGGTGAGTCCGGAGCATCCCGCCGCGCGGGGGCGCCACCGTCACCCGCACGAGGTGATGTCGCGTCCGCCGGCGCGGCGGGACGGTGCGGGCGGTGGCCGGTCCGTCGCACAGGAGGTGTCGCCATGGGCGACTTCGAGATCCGGGTACGCGGCAGGATCGGCGAGGCCTTCCGTGCGGCCTTCGGGGAGCTGACGGTGGTGCTGCGGCCCGCGGAGACGGTCCTGCTCGGCTCGGGCCTCGACCAGGCCGCCCTCTACGCGGTCCTCGACCGGATCCAGGCCCTCGGCCTCGAACTCCTCGAAGTGCGGCGGCTGCCCGCCACCCCGCACTAGAACCAGCCCCTCACAGGAGTTGCAGTTCGCGGGCCCGGCGGACCGCCGCCGAGCGGCGGGTCACCGCGAGTTTGCGGTAGACGCTCTTGAGGTGGGTCTTCACCGTGTTCACCGAGAGGTACAGCTCCGTCGCGATCTCCTCGGTGGTCATCATCTGGGCGAGGCGCGCGAGGACGTCGCGCTCGCGGGCGCTGAGCTGCTCGGTGGGGGCCGGACGGCCGCCCGGGCGGTCCGGCGCGGCGCCGACGGCGACACGGCCGTGGCGGCTCGCGCCGAGGACGGCGGCGCATGCGGGGCCCGCCGCGCGCAGGACCGTGCGCGGCAGGCGCGAGCCGCGCGTCAGGTCGTCGGCGGTCGTGGCGGGGCCGCCCTGTTCGAGGGCCGTCGCGAGGCCCGCGACCAGCGCGCCCACCTCGGTGAGGAAGACGTCGGGGCGGCCGCGCAGCACGGTGTCGGCGCGCGCGAGTTCGTGCCGGGCCCGCCCGGGGCCGCCGCGGGCCAGTTCGACCCAGGCCCGCACCAAGTGCAGGGTCGCCTGGGAGCGTTCGGCGGCGGTCCAGCTCGGAAGGGGCGGCTGGGTGGCGTGCGCGGCGAGTTCGTCGGCGGCGCGGAAGCGCCCGCGGACCGCTTCGAGCAGGGCGAGTTCGACGAGGCAGTCGCGGCGCAGGGCGCCGTTCCCGGCGGCGCCCGCCGCCTTGAGGGCGCCGGTGAGCAGCGCCTCGGCGCCTTTGAGGTTGCCGGTCTGCACCTCGCGGCTGCCGCGCACCGACAGGGTGAGGGCGGCGATCTCGGGGTGCTGGGCGAGCAGGGCGTGCGGGAGCAGCGGCATGACCGCCTCGGCGTCCAGGGCGGCGGCGTGTGCCTGGGCGAGGTCGCGGGAGCGCAGCCGGTCCATGCGGATCATGGCGTGGGCGCAGCGGCAGCGGGCGGCGCGGTCGTGCTGTTCGGGCGGGAGCGCGTCGAGGAGCTTGTGGGCGCGGTCCAGGTGGCGGCGGCAGGAGGGGTCGTCGCCGCGCAGCCGGGCGACGGCGGCGGCGAGCAGCACGGGCTCGGGGCTGTCGCCCGCCGGTTCCTCGGGGAGTCCGCGGACGAGCCCCGCGGGCAGCCGTTCGCGGGTGAGGCCGAGGACCTGGCCGATGGCGAGGCGGCGTACGACGAGGGCGCCCGCGGGCTCCCAGTCGTCGGCGGCGAGCAGGTGGCGCAGGGCGTCGGCGAGGTGGCCGTGGGCGTCGAGCCAGGCGGCGGCGCGGCGGTGCAGCGGGGCGACGAGGCCCGGGGACTCGTGGCGCAGGCGCATGCGGAGCACGTCGGCGAACATCTGGTGGCAGCGGTACCAGCCCTGTCCCTCGGGGTGCAGGAAGGAGTTCTCGCGGACGAGGTCGGCGAAGTGGCGGCCCACCTCCTCGCCCGCGAGCTCGACGGCGAGTTCGGCGTTGAGCCGGTCGAGGACGCTCGTCATGAGCAGCAACTGCCGCATGCCGGGCGGCTGGAGGTCGAGCACCTCCTCGACGAGGTAGCTGGAGATCGCCTCGTCGTCCCCGGCGAACTCGGCGACGAACCGCTCGGGTTCGCGCCGCTTCTCCATGGACATCGCGGCCAGCCGGAGCCCGGCCGCCCAGCCGTCGGTGCGCCGGCGCAGCACGCTGACGGTCTGCCGGGGCACGTCGATGCCGTGCTGGGCGAGGAGGGCGGCGGTCTCGCGGTCGTCGAAGGCGAGGTCGGCGGTGCGCAGTTCGGTCACCTCGCTGGTGAGCCGGGTGCGGCGCAGGTGCAGGGGCGGGTCGCGGCGGGCGAGGACGACCAGGCGCAGGGCGCCGGGCGCGTGCCGCAGCAGGCTGCCGACGCCGTCGGCGAGCGGGGAGCCCGGGGCGGGCTGGAAGTCGTCGAGGACGAGCACGACGGGTTCGGCGCGCCGGTTGAGCGCGGCGGCGAGCGCGGCCACGAGGAGGGGGCCCTCGCCGGACGCGACGGCCTCGGGCACCGCCACGCCCGCGTCGCGCAGCGCCCCGGTCACGCGGGGCCAGAACACGCCGGGCTGTTCGGCGGGCCCGTCGCAGGTGACCCAGGCGACCGGGCCGGGCGGCAGCCGGGTGTGCGCCCATTCCAGGGCGACGGCCGTCTTGCCCGCGCCGACGGGTCCGAGGATCACGGTCAGCGGCCCTCGCACGCCCCGGGCCAGGCGGCCCGTGAGGTGGGGGCGGGGCACGAGCCAGGTGGGCAGGGCGGGGACGGTGGGCGCCGGCGCCCGCGCGCCTGCCGTCTCCGGGGGTCGGGAGCGGGGCTGGGCCATCACGGCACCTCGCTTCGGGGGCACGGCGGTACGGCTCAGGGCCCGAGGGGGACGGATCGTGCCGCGGTCGCGGGCCCGGCGGGGCGGCCTGCGGCGGCGCTCGCTCGCTCGGGGGCCGGGAGCGGCACGGGTGGCCGGGGTGCGGCCCGCCCCGGGTGTGTGGGGCGCGGGGGGCGGGTGCCAGGCCAGTGTGCGGCCCGGGGCGGGCGGGGGCGCACGCGGCGGCGCCATCTCACCCGGGTGAAGTTGCGGGGTGAGACGGCGCGGCGCGAGGGGTGCGGTTCCGCGCCCCGGCGGGGGTCTCAGACCGAGTGCAGGGCCGCGACCAGTTCTTCCTCGCGGTCCTTGGTGAGCGAGGTGCGGATCACGGTGGGGTTGAAGGGGCGCACGGCCTCACGGACGCGGTCGGGGGTGGAGCGGCGCACGAGGGCGAAGACGGCGGCGCGGCCGGGCTCCAGGGTGGCCGCGGTCTCCTTGACGAACGCGTCGTTGATGCCGATGTCGGTGAGCTTGCCCGCGACGGCGCCGGTCGCGGCGCCCACGGCCGCGCCGAACACCGGCATCAGGAAGAGCAGCCCGAACAGCGAGCCCCACAGCGCGCCGCCCGCGGCGCCGGTCGCCGTGGTGTTGTACGTCTGGTGGATGTGGAGCTTGCCGTCCATGGTGCGCCAGGCGAGCGCGGCGTCCTCCAGGTCGAGCAGTTCCTGCTTGGAGAGGTCCTTGGCGAGCCGCAGCACGCTTTCCGCCTTCTCCTTGTCCGAGAATCCGAGCACGACGAGATCGGCCATCAGGTACTCCTCCGGTGGTTGCGTGCCGTGTTGTCCGGCGGGGACGCGGGGGCGACGGGTTCGCCGAGCCGCTCGGCCGCCGCCGCGATCTCGGCCGCCACGGGGGCGAGCGCCTCCTCGGTGAGGAAGCCCTCGGCCACGGGCACCCCGCCCGCGTCGCGGATCGCCGTGCGCAGGTACTTCGCCCAGACGTGCTCCAGGAGGACGAACGCCGCGGCCGTGCCCGGGTCGAGCGACTCGGCCATCTCCTTCACCTCGTCGACCGACAGGCCGAACGCGTTGCCCTCGACGAGGCTCGGGTACTCCTCCTGGGCCTCGCGCACCGCCTCGCGGTCGATGCCGAGCAGCGCGGCGACCGTCTCCCCCATGCCCTCGGCCTGGTAGTCCAGGCTGAACAGACCGCCGCCCGGCTCCCGGCGGACGAAGAGCATGTCGAGGACGCGGATCTGCCCGTTCGCCTCGAGGATCGCCAGCTCTTCGATGATCCGCCCCTCGAACTTGGCGTCGGGCCCGAACTCGACCGTCAGCAACTGCACCGGTCCGATCGCAGCCATCGTGCCTCCCTTCCACGGAGAACCGCCCCCGTCACGACGGTCATCACAGCGCCCGCGCCCGCCGTGGCGCGTCACCCGCCGCAGGTGAGGGAGGGCCGCCGGGACGCGGCGACGGTGGGGGCCGGAGGTGGCGCCATGTCCCCTGAGCAGACACCGGCTCCCGAGCGGGGCCCGGACCCCGGGCGGACCCCGGAGCCGGCGGACCGCGCCGAGCTGGAGCGGCTGCGCGCCGAGGTCGCCGAGTTGCGGGCCCGGGCCGGGACCGAGCGGCGGCGCGGCGCGCGGACGCTCGCGGTGCGCCGCATGGTCGCGGCGGTGCTCATCGCCCTGGTCGCGGTCGTGTCGGTCACCTCGGTCGTGGGGGTGTGGGGCGCGCGGACGACGCTGAACACGGACCGCTGGATCGCCGCCGTGGGCCCGCTCCCCGAGGACCCGGACGTCAACAAGGCGGTCTCCACGTACCTCGCCGACGAGATCTTCGACCAGCTCGACGTCGAGCGGAAGCTGACCGAGGCGCTGCCGCCCCGCGCCGCCTTCCTCGCGGGGCCGGTCACCGGCGCCGTCCACGACTACATGCGGCAGTCGGTCTCCAAGCTGATCGCGACGGACCGGTTCCAGGCGGTGTGGCGGGCGACGAACCGGTTCGCGCACGAGCGGATCGTCTCGATCCTCGACAAGAGCAACAAGAACGTCCAGGTGAAGGGCGACACCGTCACCCTGAACCTGCTCCCGATGGTCAACAACCTCCTCGACTCCCTGCAACAGCAGCTCCCCTCGGTCTTCGACAAGAAGATCGACCTGCCGACCCTCACCTCCGGTGAGATCCCGCCGGGCCTGCACGAACGCATCGAGAACGCCCTCGGCGTCCAGCTCCCCGAGGACTTCGCCCAGATCCGCCTCTACGACCGCAAGGAGCTGGGCCAGCTCCAGCAGGCGGTCCTCGTCTTCAAGAAGGGCCTGGTCGGCCTGCTCGTCGCCGTCCCTGTGCTGCTCGCGCTCGCCCTGTGGGCCTCCCCGAACCGGCGCCGCACCGTGCTCCAGCTCGGTCTCTGGCTGGTGGTGTCGGTGACGGTCCTGTCGACCGTGCTGCGCGCGGTGCGCGAGCAGTTGCTCGGCCAGGTGCCGGAGGGCGTCTACCGCGACGGTCTGCGCGCCGCGCTGCGGACCGTGTTCACCACCCTGCGCGACCGCGGCGACCAGCTCCTGTGGCTCGGCATCGTCCTCGCGGTCGTCGCCTACCTCGTCGGCCCCGGGCGCCTGCCGGTCTGGCTGCGCCGCCACACCGCCCAGGGGGCGCGCGCCGCCGGGCAGTACGCCGCGCGGGCCGGGGAGCGCATCGGCAAGGACAAGGCGCTGCGCCCGTGGCTGGCGCGGCACGCCGACACGCTGCGGGTGGGCGGCGCGGTCGTCGCCGTCGTCGTGGCGCTCGCGCTGTCCTCGTGGACATCCCTGTTCGTGGTGGGCGCGCTGCTCGCCGCGTACGAGATCGCGATCACGCTCGCGGCCCGCACGCAGGCCCGTGCGGAGGGCTCACCCCCGGGAGGTGAGGCGGGCGGTCCGGCCCCCGCCAAGACTGGCGCATCCGGCTGACCGAGGCAGGGAGAGCGCGGATGAACACGCAGACGCGGGGCGCGAGGATCGGGCCGACGGCCGACGGGAACGCGCGGGCACGTCTGTGGGGCCCGTACCTCAGCGAACGGCAGTGGGGCACGGTCCGCGAGGACTACAGTCCGGGCGGCGACGCGTGGTCGTACTTCCCGCACGACCACGCGCGCTCGCGCGCGTACCGGTGGGGCGAGGACGGGCTCGGCGGCGTCTGCGACGAGAAGCAGCGGCTGTGCCTGGCGCTCGCCCTGTGGAACGGTCAGGACCCGATCCTCAAGGAGCGCGCGTTCGGCCTGACCAACGGCGAGGGCAACCACGGCGAGGACGTCAAGGAGTACTACTTCTACCTCGACAGCACGCCCAGCCACTCGTACCTGCGCTACCTGTACAAGTACCCGCAGGCCGCCTACCCCTACGACGACCTGCTCGCCGTCAACCGCTCCCGCGGCCGCCAGGAGTTCGAGTACGAGCTGCTCGACACCGGGATCTTCGACGACGACGCCTACTTCGACGTGACCGTCGAGTACGCCAAGGCGGACCACGACGACATCCTCATGCGGATCACCGTCGACAACCGGGGCCCGCGCGAGGCAGCCCTGCACGTCCTGCCGACGCTGTGGTTCCGCAACACCTGGTCGTGGGGGAAGCGCCACGCCGACGACGCAAAGCCCCGTCTGTGGGCGGTCGAGAGCCCGAGCCGCACGAGCGGCGTCCGGGCCGACCACCCGGAGCTCGGCTCCTACGACCTGCGGTGCGCGGGGGCGCCCCGGATCCTGTTCACCGAGAACGAGACGAACAACGCGCGGCTTTTCGGCACGGCGAACGCCTCCCCGTACGTGAAGGACGGCATCGGCCGGTACATCGTCGAGGGCGACGGGACGGCCGTGAACCCGGCCCGCGAGGGGACCAAGGCGGCGGCCCACTACTCGCTGGTGGTCGCCCCCGGAGGGTCCGAGACGTTGCGGCTGCGTCTCGGGCCCGCCGGCGGCAAGCTGTCGGTGGGGCGCGGCTTCGAGTCGGTGTTCAAGCAGCGCATCGCCGAAGCCGATGCCTTCTACCGTGAGCTGACGCCGCCGCGGGCGGGCGAGGACGAGGCGCGCGTGCTGCGCCAGGCGGTGGCGGGGCTGCTGTGGTCCAAGCAGTACTACGCCTTCGACCTGGAGACCTGGCTCGCCGAGCACGACCTGTCGCCGTGGAGCATGCCGCGCCCCGGTGTCCGCAACCGCGAGTGGTTCCACATGGTCAACGACGACATCGTCTCGATGCCGGACAAGTGGGAGTACCCGTGGTACGCGGCCTGGGACCTCGCCTTCCACGCGGTGGCGTTCTCGGTCGTCGACCTCGACTTCGCCAAGCAGCAGCTCGAACTCCTGCTCCGCGACTCCTACTTGCACCCCAATGGCCAGATCCCGGCCTACGAGTGGAACTTCGGCGACGTGAATCCGCCCGTGCACGCCTGGGCCGCCTACTTCGTCTACATGATGGAGGAGCGGACCACGGGCCACGCCGATCACGCGTTCCTGGAGCGCACCTTCCAGAAGCTGCTCACCAACTTCACCTGGTGGGTCAACCGCAAGGACCCCTCGGGCCGCAACGTCTTCCAGGGCGGCTTCCTCGGCCTGGACAACATCGGCGTCTTCGACCGCAGCGCGCCCCTCCCGACCGGCGGCACGCTCGAACAGGCCGACGGCACCGCCTGGATGGCGCTGTACTGCCAGTCGATGCTCCAGATCGCCCTGGAACTCGTGCGGCACAACGACGCGTACGAGGAGCTGGTCCTGAAGTTCGTCGAGCACTACCTGTGGATCGCCGCCTCCATGGACCGCATCGGCGACCTCGGTGACGAGCTCTGGGACGAGGAGGACGGCTTCTTCTACGACGTCCTGCGCCTCCCCGACGGCGAGGCCGTCCGCCTCAAGGTCCGCTCCATGGTGGGGCTGCTCCCGCTGTGCGCCTCGACCGTCTTCCAGCCCGAGGAGCTCGCCAGCCTCTCCGGTCTCGGCGAACGCCTCCAGCGCTTCGCGACCCGCCACCCCTCGCTGTCGGTGACGCTCACCACGGCGGCGGCGGGCAAGGCGGGCGGGCCCCGGCTCCTGTCCGTCCTGGACGAGAAGAAGCTCGTACGGGTCCTCGGCCACCTTCTGTCGGAGGACGAGTTCCTCTCCCCGTACGGGATCAGGGCGCTCTCCCGCCACCACGCCGAGCACCCCTACACCTTCTGGGTGCGGGGCCAGGAGTTCGGCGTCGGCTACCTGCCCGCCGAGTCCGACTCCGGCATGTTCGGCGGCAACTCCAACTGGCGCGGGCCGGTCTGGCTGCCGATGAACACGCTCCTGATCCGCGCGCTGCTCAACCTCTACAGCTTCTACGGCGACGACCTCACCGTCGAATGCCCGACCGGGTCCGGCGTGCACAAGAACCTGTACGAGGTCGCCGAGGACATCAGCGCCCGCCTCACCCGCATCTTCCTGCGCGACGAGAACGGGCACCGGCCGGTCTACGGCGGCCAGGCCAAGTTCCGCGACGATCCGCACTGGCGGGACCTCATCAGCTTCTACGAGTATTTCCACGGGGACAACGGCGCCGGTCTCGGGGCCTCCCACCAGACCGGCTGGACCGGTCTGATCGCCCCGCTCATGCAGTTGTTCGGCAGGCTGGGCCCCGACGACTTCCGCTCCGGCACGGCGAGGAGGCAGAGCCGATGACCGCGCTGCCCGCGCAACCCGTCATCCACGAGATCAACACCCGGGTCTGGCTGCGCGAGACCGGACGCCGGGCCGGGCGCCCGACGACCCTGGCCGACGTGCCGAAGAACGTGTGGGACGAGATCACCCCGGACGGTGTCGACGCCGTCTGGCTGATGGGCGTCTGGGAGCGCAGTCCGCTCGGCCGCTCCATCGCCCTGGCCGACCCGGCGCTGCGCGCCGCGTTCGCCTCGGCCGTCCCCGGCATCGGCGAGGAGGACATCGCCGGGTCGCCGTACTGCATCCGCCGGTACGTCGTCGACGAGGCGCTCGGCGGCCCGGCGGGGATCGCCGCCGCCCGCTCCGCGCTCGACGACCGGGGCGTCGGCCTCCTGCTCGACTACGTGCCGAACCATGTGGCCCCGGACAGCCCCTGGGTGAGCGAGCACCCCGAGTACTTCGTGCACGGTGACGCGGCGGACGCGCGGCGCGATCCGGCGGCCTTCCTGGACACGGGCCGCTTTGTGCTGGCCCGGGGGCGCGACCCGTTCTTCGCGCCGTGGCCCGACGTCGTGCAGCTCAACGCGTTCGCACCCGAACTGCGGCAGGCGACGGCGGAGACGCTGAAGGACATCGGGGACCTCTGCGACGGCGTCCGCTGCGACATGGCGATGCTCCTGCTGAACGACGTCTTCGCCCGGACCTGGGGCGAGCGCGCGGGCGCCGTGCCCCAGCGGGACTTCTGGACGCAGGTCATCGGCGAGGTCCACGACCGGCACCCCGCGATGGTCTTCGCGGCGGAGGCGTACTGGGACCTGGAGTACACGCTCCAGGAGCAGGGCTTCGACTTCTGCTACGACAAGCGGCTCTACGACCGGGTGCTGCACGAGAGCGCGTCGTCCGTACGCGGCCACCTGCACGCCGACGAGCGCTACCAGCGGCGGCTCGTCCGCTTCCTGGAGAACCACGACGAGCCGCGCGCGGCGCAGACCCTGCCGCCGGACAAGGAGCGCGCGGCGGCCGTGCTCATCGCGACGCTGCCGGGCGCGACGCTGTGGCACGAGGGCGAGTTCACGGGGCGCCGCGTGCACCTGCCGGTCTTCCTCGACCGCCGCCCCGACGAACCACCGGACAACGCGCTGCGCTCCTTCCACGAACAGTTGCTCGCCCGCGTCCACCGCAGCGGCATGCGGACCGGCGGCTGGCGGCTCCTGGAGTGCGCGGGCTGGCCCGACAACCGCTCCTGCGACGACCTGATCGCCTCCTGCTGGACCGGCGACGCGGGCCGCTTCCTGACCGTCGTCAACCTCTCCGGCCACCCGGCGCAGGCCCGCATCCCGCTGCCGTGGCACGAACTCGGGCCCGACACGTGGGAGCTGACCGAACTGCTCACCGCCGCCGACCGCTACGGACGCTCCGGCGCCGAACTGCTCTCCAACGGACTCTACGTCGATCTGCCGCCGTGGGGCACGCATGTGTTCTCGGTGGAGTCGAGCGGCCTCTAAGCCTCCCACCGGGCGCCGCTGGAGGCGCGGTAGGCGGCCACCGCCGCCTCCAGCGTCGGGTGGAAGCGGTCCTGGGCGAAGGTACGGGTCAGGCCGTAGCGCTCGATCTTGCGGCGGGCCGGGTCCTTCAGCTCGGCGAAGACGAGGGTGACGCCGAGGTCCTGGAGCGCGGCGTCCAGCTCCTCCAGGATGTCGGCGGCCGTCGTGTCGACGTCGGTGACGGGCTCGGCCGCGAGCACCACGCGGCTCGGCGGCGGAGTGCTCTGCGCGGCGCGCAGCACCTCGTCGCGGAACGTCTTGGCGTTGGCGAAGAACAGCGGCGCGTCGAAGCGCAGGATCACCAGGCCGGGCAGGTGTGCGGCCGTCGGGTAGGACCGCACGTCGTGGAAGCCCTCCAGGCCCGGCACCCGGCCCAGCTCGGTGCTGTAGGGCCACCAGGCGCGCCGGAAGACGTTCAGGATCGACAGGCCGACGGCGATGGCGATGCCCTGCAACACGCCGAGCAGGGCGACCCCGAGGAACGCGGCGACCGACAGGCAGCACTCCGCCTTGCGCTGCCGCCACAGCCTGCGCGTACCGGGCAGGTCGGCGAGGGACAGGGACGCGGTGATGACGATGGCGGCGAGCGCGGGCTGCGGCAGGTCGCGGAAGAGGCCGGGCAGCAGCACCAGCATGAGGAGGATGAGGACGGCGCCGACGACACCCGTCAACTGGGTCTTGGCGCCCGCCCGTTCGGCCACGGCGGTGCGCGAGCCGCTGGTGCTGACGGGGAAGCCCTGGAAGAGTCCGGCGGCGGCGTTGGCGGTGCCGATGGCGATCATCTCGTCGTTGCCGCGGACCTCCTGCCCCGTACGGGCGGCGAAGGCGGAGGCGTTGGAGATCGTGTCGGCCAGGGAGACCAGGGCGATGCCGAGCGCGCCGACGCACAGCGGGCCGAGGTCGTCCCACGCGACGTGCGGGACGGTGAACGGCGGGAGCCCCTCGGGGAGCCGGCCGACGGTGCGTACGCCGTGGTCGCCGAGGTCGAGGACGACGGACGCGGTGATCGCGAGGACGACCATGACGAGGACGGCGGGCACCTTCGGCAGCCACCGTTGCAGCACCAGGATCAGGGCGATGCAGCCGAGGCCGACCGTCACGGCGGCCGGGACCGTCGCGCCGTCGCCGAGCGCGTCGGCGAAGGCGCGCACCTCGTCCACGAGCCCGTCGGCGTCGGTGGAGAAGCCGAACAGCTTGGGCAGCTGCCCGACGAGGATGGTCAGGGCGAGCCCGTTCATGTAGCCGATCATGGTCGGCTTGGAGATCAGGTCGGCGACGAACCCGAGCCGTGCCACGCCCGCCAGGAGCGTGATGCCGCCGACCATCAGGGCGAGGACGGAGGCGAGCGCGACGGCCCGGTCCGGGTCGCCGTCGGCCGCGACGAGCGGCACCACCGTGGCGGCGATCATCGGCCCGAGCGAGGAGTCCGGGCCGAGGACGAGGATCCGGGACGGGCCGACGACGGCGTACGCGAGGAGGCAGAGCACGGAGGTGTAGAGCCCGGTGATCGGCGGGAGCCCGGCCAGCTCCGCGTAGGCCATGCCCTGCGGCACGAGGAGCGTGCTCAGGACGATGCCCGCGACGACGTCCTTGACCAGCCACGCCCGCCGGTACTCCCGCAGCGCCCGTACACCCGGCGGCGTCCAGCCCATGCGCCTCACCCGGCGAGCCGGCGGCGGGCGAGCAGCTTGCCCAGCTCCCACAGGCCGAGCAGGGCGAGCGCGGGCAGCAGGGCCCAGCCGAACTGGCCGATGTGGAGCGGTGTCGTGTCGAGGAGCCGGTTGAAGACGTCGGTCTGGATGACGAGGACGGCGAGCACGAACTCGCCGAAGACCGTCCAGTTGAGCTGCTTGCTGTCGAAGGTGTCGACGGTCAGGGCCGTCTCCGTCTGGTTGCGGCATTCGAGCGCGGCGACGATCAGGCAGAGCGCGAACGCGGTGAAGGCGATGGAGTTGCCGATCTCCGTGCTGTCGTAGCGGGCCTTGCCGAGTGCGAGCAGGGCGAGCAGCGAGGCGGCGATCACGACACCGGCCAGCCCGACCGTGAGCATGAGGCCGCGGGTCATGACGGGTTCGCCGCGCGGGCGGGGGCGGCGGTCCATGAGCCCGGCGCTGATCCGGTCGAAGCCGAGCGAGAAGCCGAAGGCCGCGTTGACGAAGAAGTGGATCCAGAGGACCTGGGCGGGCGTGAACGGTTCGCCGCCCGCGATGTCGAACAGTGTCGCGCCGAGGAAGGTGAGCACGAAGACGACGAGGAGGACCAGGACGAACCGGATGTACTTGGTGAGGTTGTCGTAGATCTTCCGGCCCTGCTCGACGGCGTGCACGATCGTCGCGAAGTTGTCGTCGGAGAGGATCATGCGTCCGGCGTTCTTGGCGACCTCGGTGCCCGACCCCATGGCGATGCCGATGTCGGCGGCCTTGATGGCGGGCGCGTCGTTGACGCCGTCGCCGGTCATGGCGACCACGTCGCCCTTCTCCTTGAGGGTCTCGGCGAGCAGCACCTTGTGCTCGGGGGCGACGCGGCCGACGACCCCGATCCGGTCGATGCGGGCGAGGCGTTCCTCGGGCGGCAGGGCGGCGAAGTCGGCGCCGAGGATCGCCTCGCCCTCGATCCCGACCTGCTCGGCGACGGCCGCGCCGGTCACGACGTCGTCGCCGGTCACCATCCGTACGCGGATGTGGGCGGCCTGCGCGGCGGCCACGGCGGCGAAGGACTCCTCGCGGGGCGGGTCGACCATGCCGACGAGGCTGGTGACGGTCAACTCCTGGACGAGCGCGAGCAGATCGCCGTCCGGGGCGAAGAGACCGGGATCGAGGTCACGGGTGGCGGCGGCCATGACGCGGCGGCCCGCGCGGCTGATGCGGTCGATCTCGTCCTGGGCCCGGGTGCGCAGCTCGCCGTCGAAGGGGACGGCCGCGCCCTGCGACAGGGCGGTCGTGGTGCGCGCGAGGACGGCCGGCGCCGCCCCTTTGACGAAGCAGCGCACGACCGCGCGGCCCTGCCCGTCGCGGGCCGTGTGGAAGGTCGCCATCAGCTTGTACGCCGGGTCGAACGGCAGGGTCGCCAGGCGCGGCAGGCGCTCGCGGGTGGCGGTGACGTCGAGGCCCGCCTTGTGACCGAGGACGAGGAGGGCGCCCTCGGTGGGGTCGCCGACGACATGCCCGTCGACCAGAGCGGCGTCGCTGGCGACGAGGTAGGGCAGGATCGCGTCCTCGATGCCCGGCGTGGAACCGGCGGCGTGGTGGACGCGGCCCTCAAGGGAGTAGCCGGTGCCGGAGACCGTGTACCGGTCGTAGGGGTCGACGACCTCGACGACCGTCATCTGGTTCATGGTGAGCGTGCCGGTCTTGTCGGAGTTGATCGCCGAGGTGAAGCCGAGCGTCTCCACCGACGGGAGGTCCTTGACGATGGCGTGCCTGCGGGCCAGGTCGAGCCCGCCGAGGGAGAGGATGGTCTGGGTGACGGTGGGCAGCGCCTCGGGGACGGCGGCGATGGCCAGCGAGACGGCGCTGACGAAGAGCGCGTCCCACGCCTCGTCGCGCGAGCGCCCCAGGGCGAACATCACGACCATCGTCAGCCCGGCGGCGCCGACGATCCACAGGGTCAGCCGGTTCAGTTCGGTGGTGAGCGGTGACGGCTCGGGCTTGGTGGTCGTCAACATGCCGGAGATGCGCCCGAGTTCGGTGTCGGAGCCGGTGGCGGTGACGACGAGGACGGCGCTGCCGTGCGTGACCGGCGTCGTCATGAACGCCATGTCCGTCTGGTCGGCGGGCCCGAGCCCGTCCCCCCGTACGGGCGCGGCGTCCTTGGCGGCGGGCACGCTCTCCCCGGTGAGCGCGGACTCGTCGATCTGGAGGGCGCTCGCGCTCAGCAGCCGTCCGTCGGCGGGGACCTCGTCGCCCGCCGTGAGCAGCACGATGTCGCCGACGACGACCTCCTCGGCCGGGATCTCGGCCTCGGTGCCGTCGCGGCGCACGCGCGCGGTGGCCTTCGACATCTCCTTGAGGGCGTTCATGGCGCTCTCCGCCTTGCCCTCCTGGCGGAGCCCGATGACGGCGTTGATGACGGTCAGGACGAGCAGGACGACCGCCGTCCCCCACTCCTGGATCGCGAGCGACACCACGGCGGAGGCGAGCAGGATGATCTGCATGTACGAGGTGTACTGGCCGAGGAACCGCGACAGGGCGGACCTGGTGCGTTCCTGCGGCAGCGCGTTGGGGCCGTCCTCACGCAGCCGCGTGGCCGCCGCGTCGGCGCTGAGACCCGTGGCCGGGTCGACCCCGAGCTCCCCGGCCACGGTCTCGGCGGGCCGCGCGTACCAGACGCGGGCCTCGGCTTGCGCGGTCATCGCGGCGCCTCCCGCTCCAGCCTCTTGCGCTCACGGGCGAGGGCGGCGCGGCTCTTGTCGTCGATCTCCGGGTAGCGCGGGTCGATGGCGATGAGGGTGTGGGCGAGGACGGAGGCCGCGCAGATCCGCGCGAACCACTTGCGGTCGGCGGGCACCACGTACCAGGGCGCCCACGGTGTGCTGGTGGCGGAGAGCATCTCGGCGAACGCGTCCTGGTAGGCGTCCCAGAACCCGCGCTCGCGGACGTCGGCGGCGGAGAACTTCCAGTTGCGGTCGGGGACGTCGATGCGCTTGAGGAAGCGGACGCGCTGCTCCTCCTTGGAGAGGTTGAGGAAGATTTTGACGACGTGGAAGCCGTTCTCGGTGAGGTGGCGCTCCCAGTCGTTGATCTGCCGGTAGCGGCGCTGCCAGACCTTCTTGCCCCTGGCCTCCGGCGGCAGCCCCTGGCGGGTGAGGTGCTCGGGGTGCACGCGGACGACGAGGACCTCCTCGTAGTGGGAGCGGTTGAAGATGCCGATCTCGCCGCGGCGCGGCAGGTCACGGACGTAGCGCCACAGGTAGTCGTGGCTCAGCTCGCCGGTGGAGGGCGCCTTGAACCCGGCCACCCGCACCCCTTGCGGGTTGACGCCGCTCATCACGTGGCGGATGGTCCCGTCCTTGCCGCCCGCGTCGAGCGCCTGGAGGCACAGCAGGACGCCGTGGGTGCCCTCGGCCGCGAGACGCCGCTGGTACTCGGCCAGGAGCGTGACCCCGGCGCGCAGCAGCTCCTCACCCGCCTTCTTGTTCTTGACGCCCGCCTTGTACGCGGGGTCGAAGTCCTTGGCCAGGCGCACCCGGGTGCCGGGCTCCACCCGCAGCGGCGCGATGAACTCGGCGATCCGCCCGGCCCTCTCGTCCGTCGTCCGTGCCGGTCCGTCGCGCATGCGTCACCTCGCCTGGTCGCCTGGTCAAGGGGTTGGGGTACGGGGTCGGGGCCGTGCCGGTCAGATGAGCGTGTCCCGCCGCACCACGCAGAGCGCCCAGATGATGAACCCGTTCAGGGCGATCAGGGTCAGGGACCAGAAGGGGTAGTACGGGATCGAGAGGAAGTTGGCGATGATCAGCAGCCCCGCGAGGGCGACGCCGAGGACGCGGGCCCACTTGACGGCGGCGAACAGACCGAGACTGACGGCGACGGCGATCGCGCCGATCAGCATGTGGATCCAGCCCCAGGCCGTCAGGTCGAACTGGAAGACGTAGTCACGGGTCGCCAGGAAGACGTCGTCCTTCAGGACGCCCATGAGACCGCGGCAGAAGGCCAGGATCCCGGAGATGAACAGCATCACCGCCGCGAAGACGGTCAGCCCGCCGGCCGCCGCCTCCTTCGCGCTGGTGCGGTGGTGCGGGGTCGTCGAGGTGGCCATGACAGGACCTCCGTGCGTGTGGAGGGTGCCCGATGCACCGCTGCGGAACGAGTGTTGCTCCCGGCGGGGCCCCGCGGTCGTCACCCTCCGGGGGTGACGACCGGGCGGAGGGCGGCCACGACCCTGGCGGTCGTCCGCCGCCGATCGGAGGCAAGCCGATGACCGTGCCGTCCCGTCAGAGCGGAGCCGACGCCCCGCGCGCGTGGCCGCGCCGGATCCTCGCGCCGCTCGCCCTCGCGCAGTTCATCTGCAGCTTCGCCGGGTCGAACATGAACGTGATGATCAAGGACATCAGCGACGACCTGAACACCACGGTCCAGGGCGTACAGACCGCGATCACCGTGTTCCTGCTGGTCATGGCCGCGCTGATGATCCCCGGCGGCATCCTCACCGACCGCTACGGCCGCAAGCGCTGCCTCGTCCTCGGTCTGCTCATCTACGGGGTCGGCGCCCTGCTCAGTGCTGCCGCGCCCGGGCTCGGCGTGCTCATCCTCGGCAACTCGATCCTCGAGGGCGTCGGCACGGCGCTGCTCATCCCGCCCGTCTACATCCTCACCACCCTGCTGTTCACCGAGGTCTCCGACCGGGCGCGGGCGTTCGGGGCGATCATGGCGATGGGCGGCGTCGGCGCGGCGGCCGGCCCGCTGATCGGGGGCCTCATCACCTCGGCGATCAGCTGGCGGGCGTCCTTCGTCTTCCAGGCGGTGGTCATCGTGGTCATCATCGTGCTGACGCGGAAACTGGAGGACCCGCTCCCCGCCGACCCCGGCTGTCACTTCGACACGGTGGGCGCGGTGCTCTCCGCGGCCGGTCTGGTCCTGGTCGTCACGGGCATCCTGGTCACCGACGACAACGGCTGGCTGGCGCTCGGTCTCATGGTCGTCGGCGTCCTCGTCCTGACGGCGTTCTTCGCGTGGGTGCGCTCGCGGGAACGCAAGGGGGTGAAGGCTCTCCTGCCGACGTCCCTGTTCCACAACCGCACCTCCAACCTCGGCCTCATCACCCAGCACGTGCAGTGGCTGGTGCTGATGGGCGTCTCGTTCGTGGCGGCCACCTACCTCCAGGTCGTACGGGGCTACGACGCGATCGGCACCGGAGTCATCTTCACCGCGTCGACCGTGGGGCTCCTCGCGTCCTCCCTGCTCGCGGAGCGCTTCGCGAAGCGGCGGGCACAGCGCACGCTCATCATGGCCGGCTTCGTCACGACCGTCAGCGGCATCGGCGTCCTCATCGTCCTCGCCGACGTGACGAACAAGGCGTGGGCGTTCACCCCGGGCCTGCTCCTCATCGGCCTGGGGCTCGGCCTGATGCTGACCCCCTCGGTCAACGTCGTCCAGTCGGCCTTCCCCGACGACCTCCAGGGCGAGATCTCGGGCCTCTCCCGCTCCGTCTCCAACCTCGGCTCCTCCGTCGGCACGGCGGTCGCCGGCACGATCCTCGTCGCGGACCCGGCCGTGGGCCCGTACATGACGGCGCTCGTGGTGCTCGGCGTGATCGGGCTCGGCGGGCTCGTGGCCGGGGCGCTGCTGCCCCGGCAGGGTCCCGGGGCGGTCGCGGCGCCTCAACGCCCGTCGTAGCGCACGCCGCTGGCGACGAGCAGGTCCTGCAAGGAGGCGCGCCGCCGGCTGAACGGCACCCACAACAGGCCCAGCGGGAACGACACGCTCAGCGCGGCCCGCAGCAAGGCGCGCGCCGTCCCGAGCCGCCGCCCCGCGCGGTCGCCCACCACCACGCCCATCAGCCGTCCCCCCACGGTCTGCCCGGTCGTCGCCCAGGCCCCGCCGAGGTAGCACACGGCGAAGGCCCAGCCGAGCGCCCCCGACAGCCACCCGGGGACCTCCGGAACCCGGAACGGGGGCCCGGTGGCGATCAACAGCACGCACCCGGCGCCGAGTTGCACCGTGACGGCGATGACGGCGACCACGCACACATCGACAAGCCCGGCGACCCCGCGCGACACGACCCCGGCGACCTCCGCCCCGGCCTCGGCCGCGCCCCTCATCACCGCGCCTCGCTGTCCCGGCCGAGGGCGCGGTCGGCCAGGCGGGACACCGCGCGGTCGCCTCGTCTGCCGAGGACCCGTATCGCCGCACCGGTGTCCGCGGCCATCCCCCCGCCCGTCTCCCGCACGATCCGCCCGAGATCGATCTCCCGCAGCACGTCACGGGTGAGCCCCACGAGATCGATCCGCGCGATGACCCGCCCGACGTCGACGCGGTCGGCGATCCGGTCCACATCGACGCGCTCGGCAACCCGCCCCACGTCGATCCGCTCCGCAACCCGCCCCACGTCCACGCGCTCGGCGACCTGGTCCACGTCGACACGAGCCACGACCCGCGCGACATCCACCCGATCCGCGATCCGATCCACGTCCACGCGATCCACAACCCGCGCCACATCCACCCCATCGGCGATCCGATCCACGTCGACGCGCTCCACAACCCGCGCCACATCCACCCGATCCGCGACCCGGTCCACGTCCACGCGATCCGCGACCCGCCCTACGTCGACCCGGTCCGCCACACGGTTCACATCCACGCGCTCGGCAACCCGGTCCACGTCGACGCGATCCACGATCCGCGCCACATCCACTCGATCCGCAATCCGATCCACATCCACACGGTCCACAACCCGCGCCACATCCACCCGATCGGCAACCCGATCGACATCCACGCGCTCGGCAACCCGCCCTACGTCCACCCGATCCGCCACACGGTCCACATCCACCCGGTCCGCCACCCGGTTCACATCCACCCGCGCCGCGATCCCGTCCACGTCCACCCGCGCCGCGATCCCGTTCACGTCCACGCGGGCCGCGACCCGGTCCACATCGACCCGGGACACGATTTCGTCCAGGTCGAGCCGGTCGAGCACCGCGCCGACCACGCCCCGTACCGCGGCGCTCGTCACCCGGTCCGCGGCGCCGAGCGCGTATCGCACCGGCCAGGTCAGCAGGGCCGTCAAGGCGGGCCCGTCCGCGTCATGTCGCAGCCTCATCACCAGACCGCAGCAGGGGGTCGGGCTCGGGGCATCCTCCGCCGCGGGTGAGCCGGGGCCGCCCGTCGAGCCGGACGGCGAACGCCAGCCCGTGCCGGTCCGCGAGGACGCGGGCCAGGCGCAGGGCGCTGAGGCCGCCGGGTCCGAGGTTCCCGGCGTGGCGGAGGTCGAGGAGGACGGCGGTGCCGCCGGGGCGGATGACGCGGTGCAGGAGCCGCCCGAGGGACGCCTCGGCGGCGGGGCCGAGTTCGGCCCGCAATTCGATCACCAGGCATCCGGCGACGTACCGGACGGCGACCGGCGAAGGGCCGGCGAAGGACCGCGCGGTCCGCAGGCGGCGCAGTCGCGGCGCGGGCGTCCATGCCATGGTGGCCCCCCTGAGAGCCTGTCGTCGCGCACGAGCGGAGCGGCGGACGCACACCGTGACGCCCTGGCAGGGGCGCGGGCAGGGGCCGTTCGGCCCTCACCCGTAGGGCCGAACGGCCCCGCTCCCCGGGTCCCCGGCGCGTACAGCAACCGCCGTACGACCCTGGTCGGCGATCCCAGGGTTTTCACCGTGGTCCGCGAGGCCGCCCGGGTCCATCGTGGAACCACGGAAGCGCACGGGGCTTCCGACCGCGGGGGGATCTACGGGGGTTCCAACGGGGGACGATCGGGGGACGGGGGTGCCCAGCAGGGCACCCCCGCTGTTCTGTGTCAGGACGGACCCGGCCGGCGCCCGCGCTCACGCCTCGCTGGCGTGGCTCAGCAGCCGCACCAACTGCGCCCGCCGGTGCACCCCGTCGAGCTTGCGATAGATGTTCCCCAGGTGGAACTCGACCGTCTTGACGCTGAGGAAGAGCTGTTCGGCCGCCTCGTGATTGGTGACGCCGCGCCCGACGGCCAGCGCCACGCGCAACTCCTGCGGGGTGAGCCCGTCCAGCGGGGCGGGCCCCGTACGGACCTGGTCTCCGCCCGCCGCGTGCAGCTCGGCCGCCGCCCGTGCCGCCCACCCGGCCGCCCCGAGCCGTTCGAACGTGGCGAGCCCGCGCCGCAGCCACCGCCGCGCCTCGCCCCGGCGCCCCTGCCTCCGCAGCAGCTCCCCCCGCGTGAACTCGGTGCGCCCCCGTTCGAACGGCGCGACCACTCCCCCGAGATGGAGCAGCGCCCGGTCCAGGTGCCGTTCCGCGTCGCCGGGTTCGAGCATGGCCCGGCAGCGGGCGGCGGCAGCGGCGGCGATGGGCCGGTGTCCGCGCCCCGCCTCGTGCTCCAGGACGCGCAGGGCGTCGTACGCCTCGTCGGTGCGGTGGAGGTGGGCGTAGGCGTCGGCGAGGTCGGCGGCCCAGGAGAGGTAGAGGCCGTCGCCGCGGCCGTTGGCGACGGAGAAGTCCCGTACGTTCTCCAGGTGGCGGGCGGCTTCCTCGTGGCGGCCGAGGCCGAGTTCGAGGAGGCCGAGGGCGCCGTGGGCGCGGGCCGCGTCCATGGGCAGGTCGGCGGTGGCGGCGAGCGCGGCGGCCTGGGCGCCGTGGCGGCGGCAGTCCGTCTCGCGGTTGAGGGCGGCCTCGGCCTTGGCCTGCGCGGCGAGGGCGCGGCACACCTCGATGACGCGCCCGGTGTCCTCGCCGAGCCGCGCGGACTCGTCGGCGTGGGCGAGCGCGGAGGTCCACTGGCCGCGCCAGAACTCGATCACCGACAACGTGCCGAGCAGATGCGCCAGCACCCCCACGGTGCTGGCGGCGCGCGCGGCGTGCACGGCCCGGTCGAGCAGGGCGTGGCCCTCGTCCAGCTCCTCGGCGGCCAGGTAGCAGAGGCCACCGACGCCCGACACCGGGTAGGGGAAGGACAGGTCCGGTTCGGCGAGCGGCTTCTCCAGTTCGTGGAGCAGGGCCCGGCCGTCCTCCGCGTCGCCGCCGAGGAGTTGGACGAGGGCGTGCAGCAGGCGTACGGGCAGGACGGCGGGCGCGTCGGTGAAGGCTTCGACGATGCGCATGGACTCGTCGGAGGCGGCGCGGGCGGCGGTGAGGTCGCCGATGGCGAGTTCGGTGAGGGTGACGCCGCCGAGCATGACGGCGGCGAGCGCGGGGTCGACGCTCCTGGCCTCGTCGACGGCGGCCCGCAGCTCCTCACTGGCGCGCGCCGGTCGGCCCCGCTGGATGTCGACGTAGCAGAGCAGTTGGCGCACGTCGAGGCGGGTGCGGGGCCGGGTGGCGTGGCCGAGGGCGCGGTCGAGGAGTTCGGCGGCCTCGTCCTGCGAACCGGCGGCCTGTGCGGCGCGGGCGGCGGAGAGCAGGCGGCCCGCCTTGTGCTCGCCCTCGGGGGTGAAGCGGGCGGCGTGCGCGTACAGGCGTGCGGCGAGCGGGAAGGTGAGGCTCGCGGGTCCGGCGGAGGCGGCGCGTTCGAGGGCGGCGGCGACCTGTTCGTCGGGGTCGGCGCCGGACTCGGCGAGGTGCCAGGCGTACCGCTCCAGGGCGGTGGGGGCCTGGGCGTCCCGGAGCGCGCGGGCGACGGCGCGGTGGGCGCGCCAGCGGCGCACGGCGCTCGCCCCGTGGTAGACGCCGGAGCGGACCAGCGGGTGGCGGAAGACGTACGCGCCTTCCTCCACGGTCACCAGGCCCGCGCGTTCGGCGGGTTCGAGCGAGGCGTACGTCAACCCCTGGTCGCGCAGGACGCGTTCGGTGCCGGCGAGGGGGCGCGGGCCGAGGACGGCGAGCAGCAGCATGGCGTCCTGGGCCTCGGCGGGCAGGCGGGCGATGGCGCTGTGGAAGGTGCGGGCGAGCATCTCGCCGATGGGCAGCGGGGCCCCGGTGTCGGGCCGGTGGCCGCCGCGCGCGAGCAGCGAGGGCAGCTCGACCAGGGCGAGGGGGTTGCCGCGTGCTTCGGAGAGGAGCCAGGTGATGTCGTGCGGGGACAGGGGTTCGTCGGCGACCAGGGCGCGCGCCGCGTCGGTGTCGAGGCCGCGCAGGGTGAGGGTCTCGACGGGGGCGAGCCGGGAGGCGGCCTCGTCGGTGTCGCGGGTCGCGAAGAGGGCGACGACGCCTTCGCGGCCGAGCCTGCGCGTGGCGAAGGCGAGGGAGTCCAGGGAGTACGGATCGAGCCATTGCGCGTCGTCGACGACGACGAGGACGGGCCCGGACTCGCTGACCGCGCCGAGCAGGCTGAGCGTCCCGGCGGCGACGGCGAACCGGTCCTGGGCGACGGCCGGGCCGAGCGCGAGCGCCCCGGTGAGGGCCGCCGCCTGTCGGCCCGGGATGCGGTCCAGGAGGTCGGTGACCGGCCGGAACAGGTCGGCGAGGCCCACGTAGGGCAGTTGGGACTCGGTCTCGATGCCGTGGGTGCGCAGCACGGTGAGGTCACCGGCGACCGACTCGGCGTAGCGGAGCAGGCTGCTCTTGCCGATCCCGGCCTCGCCCCGGATGACGAGGGCCGTGCTCCGCCCCGTCCGCGCTTCGTCGATGAGGTCGGCGATCCGTGCGCACTCCGCCGTACGACCCAGCAGCATGGACTCAGGGTAACCGCGCCGCCGCCCCCGTCCCATAGGTCAACTCGGCCGAACTGCGCGGGAGTTCAGGCCGCTTCCGGTGTCGCGTCCTCCGGTGCGAACTGGGTGCGGTACAGCTCCGCGTAGCGGCCTCCGGCGGCGAGCAGGGCGGTGTGGGTGCCGCGCTCCACGATCCGGCCGTCCTCCACGACGAGGATCTGGTCGGCGGAGCGGATCGTGGACAGGCGGTGGGCGATGACGATGGCCGTGCGGTCGGTGAGCGCCTCGGTCAGCGCCTCCTGGACGGCGGCCTCGGAGGTGTTGTCGAGGTGGGCGGTGGCCTCGTCGAGGATGACGACGCGCTGGCGGGCGAGGAGGAGCCGGGCGATGGTCATGCGCTGGCGTTCGCCGCCGGAGAGCCGGTAGCCGCGCTCGCCGACGACCGTGTCGAGCCCGTCCGGCAGTTCCCGTACGAGGTGGTCGAGGCGGGCGCGGCGCAGCACGTCCCAGAGTTCGTCCTCGGTCGCCTCCGGCCGGGCGAGGAGCAGGTTGGCGCGGACCGTGTCGTGGAAGAGGTGGCCGTCCTGGGTGACCATGCCGAGCGCCCCGCGCAGGGCGGGTGCGCTCAGGTCGCGTACGTCGACGCCGCCGATGCGTACGGCGCCCGCGTCGGTGTCGTAGAGGCGGGGCAGGAGTTGCGCGATGGTCGACTTGCCCGCGCCCGAGGAGCCGACGAGGGCGACGGTCTGGCCGGGTTCGGCGCGGAAGCTCACGCCGTGCAGGACCTCGGCGCCGCCGCGCGTGTCGAGCGTGGCGACCTCTTCGAGGGAGGCGAGGGAGACCTTGTCGGCGGAGGGGTAGCCGAAGCGGACGTCGTCGAACTCGACGGCGACGGGGCCGTCCGGCACGTCACGGGCGTCCGGTTTCTCGTCGATCAGCGGCTTCAGGTCGAGCACCTCGAAGACCCGCTCGAAGCTGACAAGGGCGCTCATGACCTCGACGCGGGCCCCGGCCAGGGAGGTCAGCGGCGCGTACAGGCGGGTGAGGAGCAGGGCGAGGGAGACGACGGCGCCCGCCTCCAGGGTGCCGTCGAGGGCGTAGTAGCCGCCGAGCCCGTAGACGAGCGCCAGGGCGAGGGCGGAGACCAGGGTCAGCGCGGTGATGAACGCCGACTGCGCCATCGCCGTCCGCACCCCGATGTCACGGACGCGGCGCGCCCTGGCGGCGAACTCGGCGGACTCCTCCTCGGGCCGGCCGAAGAGTTTGACCAGCGTGGCGCCGGGCGCGGAGAACCGCTCGGTCATCCGTGTGCCCATGGCCGCGTTGTGGGCGGCGGCCTCGCGCTGGAGGCGCGCCATGCGGCTGCCCATGCGGCGCGCGGGCAGCACGAAGACGGGGAGCAGGAGCAGGGCGAGGAGGGTGATCTGCCAGGACAGCGTGAGCATGACGGCCAGGGTCAGCACGAGCGTGACGATGTTGCCGACCACGCCGGACAGGGTGTTGCTGAAGGCGCGCTGGGCGCCGATCACGTCGTTGTTGAGACGACTGACGAGCGCTCCCGTACGGGTACGTGTGAAGAACGCGACCGGCATCCGCTGCACGTGGTCGAAGACAGCGGTCCGCAAGTCCAGGATCAGTCCCTCGCCGAGGTTGGCGGAGAGCCAGCGGGCGAGCAGGCCGGTGCCCGCCTCGGCGAGCGCGATGACGGCGATGAGCACGGCGAGCCGGACCACCTCGCCCTGCTCCTTGCCGCCCACGATCGCGTCGACGACGTGCCCGGCGAGAACCGGCGTCGCCACCGCGAGCAGCGCCCCGACCACGCTGAGCAGCACGAACTGGATGATGCGGCGCCGGTGCGGGCGGGCGAACCCGGCGATGCGGCGCAGGGTCGCGCGGGCGAAGGGGCGCTTGTCCGGGCCGCCGTTCTGGGCGTTCATGACGCTGTGGAGCTGCGTCCAGGCTGTGGTTTCCATGCTCATGCGGACGACAGTAGGACCTCAACCAATGTTGAGGTCAAGGAATCGGAGGCGGTGCCGGGGTCTGGGGCCGGGGAGGCGGGGCGTGGCAGGATGCGCGCATGCCGTCCGTCCGCGTGGAACGCCGAGGTCACGTCAGCACCGTCGTCCTGGACCGCCCGGAGGCGCGGAACGCGGTCGACGGACCGACCGCCGCGCGACTGGCCGCCGCCTTCCGGGAGTTCGAGGCCGACGACACGGCGAGGGTGGCGGTGCTTTGGGGCGCGGGCGGCACGTTCTGCGCGGGCGCCGACCTCAAGGCCGTCGGCACCGAGCGCGGCAACAAGGTCACCCAGGAAGGTGACGGGCCCATGGGCCCGACGCGGCTGCGCCTGACGAAGCCGGTGATCGCCGCCGTCAGCGGCCACGCGGTCGCGGGCGGCCTCGAACTCGCCCTCTGGTGCGACCTGCGGGTCGTCGAGGAGGACGCCGTGTTCGGCGTGTTCTGCCGCCGCTGGGGCGTGCCCCTGATCGACGGCGGCACGGTCCGGCTGCCCCGCCTCATCGGCGAGAGCCGCGCCATGGACCTGATCCTCACCGGCCGCCCGGTCCCCGCCCAGGAGGCCTACGAGATCGGCCTCGCCAACCGCCTGGTCCCCCCGGGCCGCTCCCGCGCGGCGGCCGAGGCCCTGGCCACCCAACTGGCGGCGTTCCCCCAGGCGTGCCTGCGCAGCGACCGGGCGTCAGCGCGGGAACAGGGCGGCGCCGACGAGGAGACGGCGATGCGGGCGGAGCTGACGTACGGGGCGGGCGTACTGGCGGAGGGGATCGAGGGGGCGGGGCGGTTCGTGTCGGGGGAAGGGCGGCATGGGGCTTTTGGAGGGGGCGAGGGCTGAGGGGACTCACCCCGGCAGGGCGTGGGCCGAGAAGGCCCCGTCCTCGGCCGAACGCGGGTGAAGGGCGGCACGGGGCTTTTGCAGGGGGCGAAGGCTGAGGGGACTCACCCCGGCCGGGCATGGGCCGAGAAGGCCCCGTCCTCGGCCGAGCGCGGGCGAAGGGCGGCACGGGGCTTTTGCAGGGGGCGAAGGCTGAGGGGACTCACCCCAGCGGGGCATGGGCCGAGAAGGCCCCGTCCTCGGCCGAGCGCCGGTGAAGGGCGGCACGGGGCTTTTGCAGGGGGCGAAGGCTGAGGGGACTCACCCCGGCAGGGCATGGGCCGAGAAGGCCCCGTCCTCGGCCGAGCGCGGGCGAAGGGACGCTCCACAGTCGAGCGCAGATCGAAGGGACCGTTCGCAACCGGAGCGCGGGCTGAGAAGGATTGCCTTCAGCCGAGTGCGGGCCGCAGGGGGCTCTCCGCAACCAGGCACGGGCCGAATCCTCCTCCCCAGTCGAGCGCGGGCAAAGGAGCGCTCCGCAGCCGAGCGCGGTCTGAGAGGGGACTGCTTTGAGCCGAGTGCGGGTCGAAGGGGGCTCTCCACATCCAGGCGCGGGCGAAATCCCCTCCCTAGCCGAGCGCGGGCCGAGATGGCCGTCCTGGGTCGGCCGAGCGCAGATCGAAGGGGCGCCGCAGACGACCGCAGGCGAAGGAGCCCCGATCTCAGCAGACCGGAGGTCGAAAGCTCCCTCCTCAACCGACCGCGGGCCGAAAGGCCCATCCTCAGCCGAGCTCCAGCGTGGTGACGCCGAAGATTTTGTGCTGGGCGAATCGTCGGACGGGGCCGGTGTACATGCGGGCCGTCTCGAATCCGGCTGTCAGACCATGTGATGCCACGAGCGCGAGAGCGTCCGCGTTCGTCTCCGGTACGTCGATGTTCACCGGGCCCTCCCCGGGCGCGAGGGCGTCGAAGAGGGCCCGTGCGTCGTCGGCGGTGTCCGCGAAGAGGGGGCCGATCCGTCGGCCGTCCTGTGCCGGGCGCACCACCCCGTACCCGGTGACCCGACCGTCGGCGACGCGGGCGAGTGCCGTGTGCCCGGGCGTGGTGAGCCAGGACGTCAGGAAACGGGGCCGGTCGGCGGGGTGGCAGGCACTGTCGTAGGCGAGGACGGGCGCGAGGAGGTCGGCGCCGACGGGCACGACCGCCCCCGCAACTCCCACCCGCTCGACGACCCCGGTGAACCGGATCGTGCGATGGGCGGGCGCGAACCCGGACCTGCGGTAGTTGTGCTGCTGGGCGACAACCCCGTCGAGGCCGACAGTGCGCGCACCCGCGTGCGCGAGCCCGGCCCGCCAGGTGGCGAGGCCGTGGCCGAGACCGCGCAGGCCGGGACGGACGAGGTAGCAGCCGAGGAAGGCGAAGTCGGCGCCGTAGGTGACGACGGAGACGGCCGAGACGGGCTCGCCGTCGATCCGGCCGAGGAAGAACCCGTCGGGGTCCTGCGCGAAGAAGCTCGCACCGTCGTGGAGGCCGGGGTTCCACCCCTCGTCGGCGGCCCAGCCGCGGATCACGGGCCAGTCGGCGAGACGGGCCCGGGAGATGTCGAGGCGCCCCGGTTCGTCGCTCATGCGCACCGCTCCTGTTCACGTAACGCTCCACGGACCCGCCAGGCCCGGCCCCGGCGCGCCGGGCATCCTTCCCGATCACGCCCTCCGCGACACCCCCGTACGGCAGGATGATCGGACGCATGCCCGAAGAGGACCGCACCGACCCCGGAGTTGTCTCATGACGGACCTGTCCCCCGCCACACCCGCCATCGACACCAGCAAGGCGCATCCGGCCCGGGTGTACGACTGGTTCCTCGGCGGCAAGGACAACTATCCGGTCGACGAGGAGCTGGGGCGCCAGATCACCGCGATGGAGCCGACCGCCCCCTACGGGGCGCGGCACAACCGCTGGTTCATGCAGCGGGCGACGCGGATGCTCGCGGCACAGTGCGGAGTGCGCCAGTTCCTCGACATCGGCACGGGCATACCGACCGAGCCGAACCTGCACCGCATCGCCCAGGCCGCGGCGCCCGAGGCGGCCGTCGTCTACGTGGACAACGACCCGATCGTCCTCGCCCACGCGGAGGCGCTGCTGCGTGGCACCCCGGAGGGCGTGACGCGGTACGTGCAGGCGGACGCCCGCGAACCGCACCGGATCCTGGAGCTGGCCGGAAAGATCCTGGACCTCGACCGCCCGGTCGCGCTGTCACTCATCGCGCTGCTGCACTTCATCCCGGACGAGCAGGGGGCGTACGACATCATCCGTACGCTGGTGGACGCGCTCCCCTCCGGCAGCCACCTGGTGCTGTCGCAACTGGCGTCGGACCACGACCCCGAACGCACCCGGCAAGCCGTTGCCATGTACGCGGCGGGCGGGGTGACACTGGTGCCGCGCACGCGCGAGGAGACGGCCAGGTTCTTCACGGGCCTGGACCTGCTCGACCCAGGCCTCGTCTGGCTGCCGGACTGGCACCCCGAGCTGGCCGTCGACGAGGAGCGGGACGGCACGCCCGTGCCGCTGTACGCGGGGGTCGCGCGCAAGCCGTGACGCGCATCCGGTAAGGGTTGCCCGACATGGCGAACATCACACATGGCGATACACACGTGACGGACCGGAGCGAAGAGGCGTACTGATCCCCTACCCTCGTTCACATGTCCTCCACTCCCACCCCTCGCTCAACCCGTTCCGCCGATGTGGTCAACCAGCAGATCCGCGACCTGTGGGCCCGCACGGGCGGCCAGTTGACCGCCGAGGACAGGGCTGAGTACGAGGCACTGGTCACAGAGTGGGCCACAGTGGCCGGTGAAGGACTCGTGCAGAGGGCGTGACCCCGGCACGAATCAGGACTGCGGCCTGCTGCCGTGGTTCGCGGCGTGCTTGCGGCGGGCCTTCTTCTTACGGCGACGCTTCGAGGACATGACTGCCTCCTGAGTTTCGTGGGCGCGACGCTGCGAGCGCGCGACCAGGCGGACAAGCAGGACATATAGCCCACCCGCCACCTTCGCACAGGCCCCGCCACCCCGCGACGCCGGCAAACCCGGCCGATGAACCGGGTAGCCAACTCGCCGAACCGCGTCAGGCGCCGCTACCGACGCCATCGAAGGCCCGCAGCCACGCCAGGAACTCCCCCATGCGCACGGCATAGGGCGCCCCCACGGAAGGCCGTCACAAGTCGCCCACGGCCATCGCGAAGAAGGCCGTGCCGAGGTTCGTCGGTATGGGTCTCCATGCCCGACTTCCGAGTCCTGCCCGTAGGGCCGGGGAAGGCGGCCCGCTCCGGGTCTACTCCGGCGGCGTAGGCGTGTCGTGGCTGCGGTACATCGCCTGGACGTCCAGTTCCAGCTTGACCGTGGGGCCGACCACGGCGATGCCGCGGGCCAGCATCGTCCTCCAGTTGAGGGTGTAGTCCTCGCGGTGGAGCTCCGCCGTCGCGAGGGCGGCGCAGCGGAGTTCCTCGGCGTAGCCGCCGTTGACGACGCCGAGGTAGTTGGTGTCGAGTTCGACGGTGCGGCTGACGCCGTGCATGGAGAGGGCGCCCTGGACGGTCCATTTCGAGCCGCCGCGGTAGAGGAAGCGGTCGGAGGAGAAGTGGATGTAGGGGTAGTTCTCGACGTCCAGGAAGTCCGCGGAGCGCAGGTGGTTGTCGCGGGTGTTGTTGCCGGTGTCGATCGACGCCGCGTCGATGCGCACCTCCACCCGGGAGTCGGCCATGTCGGGCGCGACGTGGATGCCGCCCTCGAAGCGGGTGAAGCGGCCGTGGACGTGGGCCATGCCGACGTGCTTGGCGATGAACCGGATCGCGGTGTGCGGCGGGTCGAAGAGCCAGGTGCCGGTGCCGGGCAGCTCGGGGGCGCGACCGGGGTGGAGCTGGACCTGGGTGAGGGGGACGGTCGCGCCGGCGAGGACGTCGATCGTCTGCTGGTGCGGCTGCAGCCCCTCGGCCGCGAGCAGCACCCCGTACCGGCCCGCCCGCAGCGTGAGGAAGACCAGGCCGTACGGGTCCGTCGTGGCCTTCGCCGCGACCTGGCCGGTGCTGGTCTCCGTGACCGTCACCTCGACGCCCGCCATCGGCTCCCCCAGCGGGTCGGCGACCTGGCAGTGGAAGGCGCCCGCGCCCGCCGGTACGGGGTGCGCGAGACCGGCTCCGCCCGCGGAACGGGCCCGCTTGCGGCGGAACAGGGCGAGGGGCATGAGTGCGGCCTTTCCAAGAACGGTTGATCTTCGTTCGACACCTTGCCATGGCTCTGACCGGCGCAAATGAGGCGGAATTCCATATTCCGCTCCTGCGGGTGCGGCACTTCACGAAATCTCCTCAAAGTTCGGCTCGACCGAAGCGCGAACGTATGTTCCACGCCACATGTACGCGGGTTCGTGACGGGGCGTTGACTGTCTCGGAGCGCCTCTGCCAAGGTCACCAGGCCCGTCACGCCGCCTCCCGACCGAGGGATTGAGGAGATCCCGGCCCCCATGAACCGCCACGAACCCGCGCTCGCCCCGGCACCCGCCGCACCGACCGCCGACCTTTGGCGTCCCTTCGCGGACAAGTACGCGGCGAACTGGGCGAAGGAGCCGTTGGTCGTGCCGGGCGCGCCCGGTCCCGGCCTGGACGCGGCGGGGGCGCACCGCCTCCTGGTGGCCGCGGCCACCGCCCCGGAGCCGACCACGACGCGGCTGGCCGTCGCCGACGGCGTGCTCCGCGCCCCCGGTCCGCTGCTGCCCTCGCGGGACGACCGGAGCGCCGCCGACTACGCCGCCCGCCTCGCCGCCTCCGGTCGGATGCCGGACGGGGGCTGGCTGCTGACTGCCCGTCACGCCCTCCACCTCGACTTCTCCCTCTGGTCGCGGGTCCGTGACGCCGTGACGGGGCTCTGGCTCCACATCGGACTGCCTCCGCTGCCCGTCACCGCCGAGCTCGCGGTCGGCACCCGGCACCGGACCGTCGAGGACCCGCGCGAGCGCTCCGACGCGGCCGGGTTCACCTGGGTCCTGGACGGCTCCCTCACCCTGCGGGTGCGGCCCGAGCACACCGGCACCGAGTACGCGTTGCGCGCGTCGAGGGGCGACTTGGTGCACTGGCCCGCCGGGAGCACCCACCTGGAGGACCGTACGCGGCTGTGCACGACGTTGCGTCTGAGCGTCCCGGCCCGCTCCGCCTCGGCCCTCCCCTACGTCGGCGAGGTGCTCGGCGACATCCTGCGCCGCCACCCGCTCCCCGCCGACGACCAGGCCACCGTCCCGCACCCCGCACCGGCCGCCCCGGACGGACGCCTCACACCCACCCCCCGCTGCACCGCCCCCGCCCGGCGCTGCATGACCGCCCTGAGCGGTGACGAGCCCGAACGCGTGTTGTCGCTGCGCTGGGCGGCCCTGCGCTCAGCGGCCGGTCTCCTCCCGGCCCCGCCGCCCAGACCCGGCGTCCCGCTCGTCCCGGGCCGCCGATTACGGCGTACGGCCGAGATCCTGCGCACACGGCCGGAGACCGGCCCGCCGCTCTGGGCCGCCAACGGACACGCGGCCCCCGTCACCACCCCCGCCGCTCACCGCGTCCTCGACCACCTCGCCACGACACCGCGCACCACCGTCACCGCCCTGGCCGAGGCGGGCGATCTGCACCCTGACACCCCTCAACTTCATACGCTGCTCACCGAGTTGTACCGGGTCCGCGCCCTGGAGGCGGAGTCGTGAGCCGCTCCGGGACGGTCGAGATCGACACCCTGACCGCGTTCGACTGGGACCTGTTCGTCGACACGTACTGGGACCGGCGCCCCGTGCTCATCGCCTCGGGCGCGATCCCCGCCCCCTTCGACGTGCACGAGGTTTTCGAGAGCGCCGTCACGGCCGCCCGGCACCCCGCTTCCGGGCAGCTCGGCTTCACCCTCGGACCGCGCCGGCTCACCGACCCCGGCGACCTGCTCCCCCAGCCGGAGGACCGTTCCTTCGCCCGGTACGACCAGCGGCTCGTCGCCCACGTGGGCCGTGAACCGTTCACCCTCCGCGTGGGCGGGCCGCACACCTATCACCATCCCGTGTGGCGCAGGGCGCGGAACTTCCTGTCCCCGCTGTGGGACCGCACGGGCCAGCCGCTGCTCGGCGCGTCCACCGCCCTGCACCACGGGGTGTGCGGCCCCGGCCGGGCCGCATACGGCCACCCGTACACACGTGTCGCCACGTTTCTCCACGCCCTGCTCGGACGGCCCCGGTTGCGGCTCGCGCTGGACGAGCGCTGGGCGGCCGTCCGCCTCGCACCCGGTGATCTGCTCTACTGGCCCGCCGGTCGGCGCTGTGTCGTGGAGGCGGGCGGGGCCCCGGCCGCCGTCGTGCGTCTGGGTGTCCCCCGCGCCGCGCCCGCACCCGGGCACGGGGTGCGTTCCCTGCTCGTGCCCGGGCCCGATCCGGCGCCCCCGCGGACTTGGCAGGACGGCGCCGACATCCTCGTACGCCCGACGACCGACGGCCACGCGGACCGGCTGCCCCCCGTGCTCGCCGGGGCCCTCGCCCGCTACCGGGAGGCCGCGCGGCCCGGGGTGCTGCGGCGGCGGACGGTGCGGGAGGCGCTGCTGCACGCCACGGACGGCGGGCTGCGGCCGGTCCCGCCACCCGCTCGCCCGGTCCACTTCACCGAGGGCGACGCCGTACGGGCCGTCGAGCGGGTGCTCTGGGCGGAGGCCGGCGGGCGGCGGCTCGTGGCGGCGTGCGGCCATGTGCTGGAGACCGGGCTGACGGGGCCCGAACTCTCCGCCGTCGTCGGCCTGCTGAACGCGGGGGCGACGGTGAGCCTGGCCGAACTCGCGCCCTCCGCGCGCGCGTTGCTGTCGCAGCTGGCCGGATTCCGGGCCGTTCAGCGGGTGTGAGCCCGTCGGCGCGGGGCGGCTCACCCGCCCCGCGCGTACTGTCCGGACGTATTGCGCAACAGTTCTGCGTAATCTTCGTGCGGGTGGTCTTCCCAAGGTGCCGTAGTTATGCAAGAGTCCTGCGCATTACGGTCGACAGGCCGGACAGGTCGGCCCGGGAGGGAATCAGGCCATGACGGTGCACGACAGGGCCCGGGGGCACGACCTCGCGGCGCTGCGCGGTCTCAACACCGCCGTGGTGCTGCGGGCGTTGCGGCGCGAGAGCCCGCAGACCGTCAGCGCCCTCGCGGCCGGCACCGGGCTCTCCCGGCCGACCGTCGAGGCGCTCGTGGAGGAGCTGTCCGGGCAGGGGTGGATCGCCGAGACCGACGCCCCGGCGGCCGGGCGGGCGCCGGGGCGGCCCGCGCGCCGGTTCCGGTTCCGTGCCGAGGCCGGGCACGTCGTCGGCGTCGACATCGGCCTGCGCAAGCTGGTGCTGCTGCTCGCGCGGCTCGACGGCGAGGTCGTCGCCCGGCACCGCGAGGAGTTCCCCGCCGAACTGCCGGGCGCCGAGCGGATCGAGCTGCTGCGGTCCAGGCTGCGGCGGTTCGTCAGGGATGAGGGGCTCGGCCCGGACGACGTGTGGGCGGTCGGTGTCGGCGTGCCCGGCATGGTCGACGACACGGGGCGGATCCTGTCGGTCGTCGTCCCCGACTGGACCGACCTCGACCTCGCGCGGCGCCTCGCGGACGACGTCCCGTGCCGCGTCCTCGTGGAGAACGACGTGAACCTCGCCGTCCTCGCCGAGCACTGGCGGGGCGCCGCCGTCCTCGCCGACGACGTGGCGTGCGTGCTCGTGGGACGGCGCATCTCGTGCGGCGTGATGATCGACGGCAAGCTGCACCGGGGCCGCCGCGGCGGCGCGGGCGAGCTGGGCATCCTGCCCCAGCTCGGGCTCGACGAGGCCGGGAAGACGCTCGTCTGGGGCGGTGAGCGGCGCGACGGCGAGTCCGGCTCGGACGCGCTCGCGCGGGCCGTCCGCGCCGGTGACCCCGCGGCCCTCGACGTCCTGGACCGCTATCTCGCCGGGGTCGCCCCCGGGATCGCGGCGCTCGTCCTCGCCCTCGACCCCGAGCTGCTCGTCCTGTCCGGCGCGCTCGCCCCCGTCGGCCCGCCCCTCGGCCCGCTGCTCACCGAGCACCTGCGCCCGCTGACCCTGCACGTGCCACGGATCGCGGTCAGCACGCTCGGCCGCGAGGGCGTGGCCCTGGGCGCGGTGCGCCGCGCCCTCGACGCGGTCGAGACGCGGCTCCCCGACGCGGCGGGCCCGGCACGGCCGTCACCGGCCGCCCAGCACTGAACCACCGACTCCATCGACCCGACCGGAGACGCGTATGCGCAGGAGAACGCTGATCGCCGGTGCGCTCGCGGCGACCCCGATCGTCGCGGGGTGCAGCGGCGGCGGCACGACGTCCGAAAGCACCGCGGCAGGCGGCCGCACGACCCTCTCGTACGGCATCTGGGACCCCGCGCAGGCGCCGGGCATGGCCGCCATCATCAAGGCGTTCGAGCGGGACAATCCCGGGATATCCGTGGAGGTCCAGGTCACGCCCTGGACCTCGTACTGGACGACGCTGCGCACCTCGATGCGCGGCGGCACCGCTCCGGACGTGTTCTGGATGAACGCGGTGAACATCCAGCTCTACGCGGCCAACGGCGTCCTGGAACCCTTGAGTGAACACATATCCCGGGACGGCACACCTGTCGGCAGACACCCGAAGGCGCTCGTCGACATCTACGCCTACGAGGGCACGCAGTACGGGCTCCCGAAGGACTTCGACACCGTCGGGCTCTGGTACAACAAGGCGCTCTTCGACAAGGCGGGCGTGAAGTACCCCGACGAGAGCTGGACCTGGGACGACGTACGGGACGCGGCGCGTGAGCTGACCAACCCGAAGACGCGGGTGTACGGGATCGCCGCCGAGATGGACCGGCAGGCGAAGTTCTATCCGACGATCTTCGGCGCGGGCGGCTATGTGCTCCGCGACGGACGCTCCGGCTTCGCCGACCCGCGCTCCCTCGAAGGGCTGCGGTTCTGGACGGACCTGGTGGACCGGGGCTGGTCGCCGCCGCAGAGCGCCATGTCGGAGGTGCGGGCCCGCAACCTGTACCTCTCCGAGCAGGTCGCGATGAACTACGACCTCTCCGCGATGGCGTCCTTCATGTACGCGACGCCCGCCATCAAGGACCACGGCGGCGTCACCGTGCTCCCCAAAGGGCGCGAGCGGGCCACCGTGATCCACGGTCTCGCCAACGTCATCAGCGCCAAGTCCGCCAAGAAGGAGGCGGCCTGGAAGTTCGTGGACTTCATGGCGCGGCGCGAGGCGGCGGAGATCCAGGCCAAGGGCGGCATCACCATCTCCAGTTACGAGGGGACGCAGGACGCCTGGCTGAAGTCGATGCCGGAGTTCGGCCTCACGTGCTTCATCGACATGCTCGACTACGCGGTCCCGTACCCGAGTTCGCGCAACACCGCCGTCTGGGAGGACCAGGAGTACCTGCTCCTCGGCGCCCCGTTCAGCGGCAAGGGCGGCGTCGAGCAGGCGGCGCGCACGCTCGCGCGGCAGATGGACCGGGCCCTCGACGAGGAGGACAAGTGATGGCCGTGTTCCCGTCGACGGCCGCCGCGGAGGCGGCGGGCCGGATCAGGAAGCCCCGTACCAAGGCCGGGCCCGACGGCGCCACCAAGGGCCCCAACTCCCGTACGCAGAAGGCCGCGTACCTCTTCATCGCCCCGATCGGCATCGGCTTCCTGGTGTTCTACATCTGGCCGCTGATCCAGACGTTCGGGTTCAGCTTCACCCACTTCGGCCCTTTCGGCGGCAACACCTGGACCGGCGGTGACAACTACGCGCGCGTCGTCGGCGACGTCACCGTGTGGCGCGCGCTGGGCAACACGCTCCTGTACGGGGCGATCGGCCTGCTCACCCTGCCGCTCTCGATCGTGGTGGCGGCGCTCCTCAACCGGCGCGGGCTGCGCGGCGTGGGCGTCTACCGGGCGCTGTACTTCATCCCGTTCGTCACGCTCCCGGTCGCCGTCGGCCTCGTCTGGAACTGGCTCTACAACGGCAACTTCGGCCTCCTGAACGAGATCCTGTCCTGGTTCGGCGTCTCGCGGCACTTCTGGGCATCGGACCCGTCGACCGCGCTGTGGGCCATCGGCCTCGTCTCGGTGTGGCAGAGCGTCGGCTACTACCTGATCATCTTCATCGCGGGGATCAAGGGCATCCCGCAGGACTACTACGAGGCGGCGGAGCTGGACGGGGCGGGCCCGGTGCGCCGCTTCTTCACGATCACGCTGCCGCTGCTCAGCCCGAGCATCTTCTTCGCGGCGGTCATCTGCGTGATCAACTCGCTCCAGATGTTCGACCTCATCTACGTGATGATGTCCCCGACCAACCCGGCGCTCGGCTCCACCCAGTCCGTGGTCAGCCTCTTCTACCAGTGGGCGTTCCAGCAGAACAACCAGGGCGCGGCGGCCGCACTCGCGTTCCTCCTCATGCTGCTGACCGCGGCGCTGACCCTCCTGCAGTTCCGCCTCCAGAAGAAGTGGGTGCACTATGCGTGACCGCCTGCGCGGACTGAACGGCGGCTCGATCGCCACGCACGCCCTGCTCTCCCTCGGCGCGCTCGTCATGGTCTTCCCGTTCCTGTGGCAGCTCCTGACGGCGCTCAAGACGCTGCCGGAGGCCGTGCACGTACCGACGACGTTCTTCCCCGAGCGGTGGAACTGGACGGCGTTCCACGACGTGTTCACCGCTCTGCCGTACGGGGAGATGCTCGGCAACAGCCTCATCAACACGGTCGGGCGGACGGTGGGGCAGCTCGTGTTCTGCTCGCTCGCCGCGTACGCCTTCGCCCGGATGCGGTTCCGGGGGCGGAACGTGCTGTTTGCGCTGTTCCTGTCGGTCCTTCTCGTCCCGTCGTCGCTGCTGATCCTGCCGCAGTACGACATCGTCCAGCGGCTCGGGCTGCTGAACTCGCCGCCCGCGCTGTTCCTGCCCGGCATGTTCAGCGCGTTCGGCACCTTCATGCTCCGCCAGTTCTTCCTCTCCCTGCCGCGCGAGCTGGAGGAGGCGGCGCGGATCGACGGCGCGGGCCCGTTCCGGATCTTCTGGTCGATCATGCTGCCGCTGATCCGGCCCGCGCTCGCGGCGCTGGCGGTGATCACGGCGATGTGGTCCTGGAACGACCTGCTGTGGCCGCTGGTCGTCAACACCGACCCGGCGAAGATGCCGATCAGCGCCGGGCTGACCTCCCTGGAGGGCCAGTTCGAGACCAACTACCCGGTCATGATGGCCGGTTCGCTGATCGCGAGCCTGCCGATGATCCTGCTCTACCTGTTCCTCCAGCGCCACTTCGTGCAGGGCATCGCCCAGAGCGGCACGAAGGGCTGACCCGTCGCATCAAGACTCGTCACATGCGAGAAAGGACCTACATGGCACACCTCGACGTGGGCCTGATCGGCGCAGGCGGCATCGCCCGCGCCCATCTGCCCGCCTGGACGGAGCTGGGCGCACGCGTCACGATCCTGTCCACCGACGGCCACGCGGACAAGCTGGCGGCGCAGTATGCCGCGTCCGGCGCGACCGCCGTGCACAGCCTCGACGAACTCCTCGCACGCAGCAGCGTCGTGGACGTGTGCACCCCGACCTTCACCCACCGGCACCTGACCCTGGAGGCGATCGCGGCGGGCAAGCACGTCGTGTGCGAGAAGCCGCTCGCGCTGACCGCCGCCGAGGCGCAGGAGATGGCGGACGCCGCCGAGGCCGCCGGGGTGCTGCTGTTCCCGGCGCACGTCGTGCGGTACTTCCCGGCGTACGCGGCGCTCGCGCACTCCGTGGCGGCGGGCCGTGTCGGACCGCCCGCCGTGCTGCGGTTCAGCCGCTCGGGCCGCTACCCGGTGTGGGCGCCGTGGTTCAGCGACCCGGCGCTCTCCGGCGGCATCCTCGTCGACCAGATGATCCACGACTTCGACCTCGCCCGTCTGCTCGCGGGCGAGGTCGTCCGCGTCCACGCCCAGGTCCGCGGCCGTCAGGAGCCGGGCGCGGTCGACGGGGACGTGGCGACCGGCACCGCCGTCCTCACCCACGCGTCCGGCGCGATCAGCCACGTACTCGGTGTGTGGGGCCCGCCCGACCTGGCCTTCCGTACGACGTTCAGGGTCGCGGGGCCCGGCGGCTTCCTGGAGCACGACTCGACCGCCCAGACCGGCTTCCGGGTCCTCGCGCAGGGCGTGCGGCCCCTCGGCGAGGGCATCCCCGGCAGCCCCATGACGGAGAGCCCCTACCTGACGGAGCTGCGGGACTTCGCCACCGCCGTCGCGGGCGGGCCCCCGCCGCGGGTGTCGGCGCGCGACGGCGTCGAGGCCGTCCGGATCGCGGCCGCGGCCGCCGAGTCCGCCCGCACCGGAAAGCCCGTCGTACCCCACGCCGTCGAGGGAGCCGCGCTGTGAAGGACCTGAAAGTCGGGGTGCTGTCGTTCGCCCACGTCCACGCGGGCGGCTTCGCGCGCCTGCTCGCCTCGATGGACGGCGTACGGGTCCTCGCCGCCGACCCCGACACGGACCTGGCGGCGCCCGGCGAGGTCCGCGGCAAGGACTTCGCGGCCCAGCTCGGCGTCGACTACGTCGACACGTACGAGGAACTGTTCGCCTGGGGACCCGACAAGGTGGTGGTCTGCTCCGAGAACGCCCGCCACCGCCCCCTGGTCGAACTCGCCGCCTCGCACGGCGTGGACGTGCTGTGCGAGAAGCCGCTGGCCACCACGGTCGAGGACGGCGAGGCCATGGTCGAGGCGTGCCGGGCGGCCGGGGTCCGGCTCGCGGTGGCGCACCCCGTGCGGTTCAGCCCGGCCTACCTGGCGGTGCGGGCGGCGGTGCGGGCGGGGACGGCGGGCGAGGTGCTCACGGTGTCCGGCGCCAACAACGGCTACATGCCGGGCGCGCGCCGCCGCTGGTTCACCGATCCGGAACTCGCGGGCGGCGGCGCCCTGATGGACCACACGGTCCACATCGCGGACCTCCTCGACGATCTCTTCGACGCCTCCCCGGTGACCTCCGTCTACGCGCAGACCAACAACGTCCTGTACGCGGACGACGAGGACGTCCCGGTCGAGACGGCGGGCCTGCTCACCCTCACCTACGCGAACGGCGCCGTGGCCACCATCGACTGCTCGTGGAGCCAGCCGCAGCACCACCCCGCCTGGGGCGGCCTCGCCATGCAGGTGATCGGCGACCGGGCCACCATCGAGATGGACGCCTTCGACCAGAAGCTGCACGGCTTCAGCGAGGCGTCACGCTCGGGCATCGAACTCGCCTACGGGGTCGACCTGGACGCGCTGATGCTGCGCGCCTTCCTGTACGGCACCGGCGACGGCACGGCCCCGGTCGGGGTCACGGACGGTGCGGCCGGGCTGCGCACGCTGCGGATCGTGGCCGCCGCGTACGAGTCGGCACGGGAGGGGCGGGCGGTGACCCTGGGGTAGCGGGGGCGATGTCACAGGGGGTGGAGCGGGCAGGTGGCACGAGGCGGGTCCGGAGTGCGGCAGGATGGCCCGGCGTGCGGTGCTCTCCGGGCGCCGCACCCGCCTCACCCCCCTACAGAGCTATCGAGCGAGAACACGTGACGAAACATCACATAGCCGCCCTCAGGACCGCGTTGTGCCCGGGAGGTGCCCGGTGACCCGTGCGGTCGAACTCCATGACCTGATCATCGCCGGCGTCGCCCTGGTCGCGGGCCTCCTGGCCGGGCTGCTCCTCAAGATCCTGCTGCGCTGGCTCGGCGAGCGGGCGAAGCGGACGCGCTGGAGCGGTGACGACGTGCTCGTCGACGCGCTGCGCACGCTCGTGCCGTGGGCCGCCGTCGCCGCGGGCGCGGCGGTGGCCGCCGCCGCGCTGCCGCTGACGGCCCGCACGACCCGCACCGTGAACATGACGCTGACGGCGTTCCTCATCGTCGCGGCGACGCTCACCGCCGCCCGGATCGTCACCGGGCTCGTCCGGGCGGTGGCGCAGTCCCGCGCGGCGGTCGCCGGATCGGCGACGATCTTCGTGAACATCACACGGGTCGTCGTCCTCGCGATGGGCTTCCTGGTCGTCCTGCAGACGCTCGGCATCTCCATCGCCCCGCTGCTCACCGCCCTCGGCGTGGGCGGCCTCGCGGTGGCGCTCGCCCTCCAGGACACCCTCGCCAACCTCTTCGCGGGCGTGCACATCCTCGCCTCGAAGACGGTCCAGCCCGGCGACTACATCAGGCTGAGCAGCGGTGAGGAGGGCTATGTCGTCGACATCAACTGGCGCAACACCGTGGTCCGCCAGCTCTCCAACAACCTCGTGATCATCCCGAACACGAAGCTGTCGGGCACGAACATGACGAACTTCAGCCGTCCCGAGCAGGACATGACGCTGACCGTGCAGGCGGGCGTCGGCTACGACAGCGACCTTGAGCACGTCGAGCGGGTGACCGTCGAGATCGTCACCGAGGTCATGAAGGACGTCGAGGGCGCGCTCCCCGAGCACGAACCGGCCGTGCGCTTCCACACGTTCGGCGACTCCCGGATCAGCTTCACGGTGATCCTCGGCGTCGGCGAGTTCAGCGACCAGTACCGGATCAAGCACGAGTTCATCAAGCGCCTGCACCGCCGCTTCCGCGAGGAGGGCATCCGCATCCCGGCGCCGACACGGACGGTGGCGCTCGCGCAGGGCAGCGCCCCTGTGGTCATCCCGCACCAGCGGGACGCCTCGGAGGCGCCGCTCGTCTAGCCCGGCCGCAGCACCTCGCCGATGACCCGTTCGGCGGTCCGTGCCATGAACGGGTTGGACCCCCGGTAGTACGCGAGTTCGTGCGCGGCGACGGTCAGGGCCCAGCCCCGGCCGCGCTTCCAGGTCTCCGCGTCCAGCCCGACGGCGTCCCGGAACAGACGGCGCCCGGCGCCGTCGAGGACGTACCAGGCCACGATGAGGTCGACGGCGGGGTCACCGGCGCCCATGCACTCGAAGTCGATGACGGCGCTGAGCCGCCCGTCCTTGACGAAGAGGTTGCCGGGCTGGAGGTCGGCGTGGAGCCACACGTCGGGGTGCGGGCCGCGCGGGGTGCGCACGGCGTCGTCCCAGAGGTTGAGCGCGGCCGCGCTGTCGATGGTCCCGGCCAGTCGGTGGAGCACGTCACGGGTGTCGCCGTCCCGCTCGGCGAGCGGGCGGCGCCCCCGGTAGGCGGCGGGGGCGCCGGCGGTGTCGACGCGGCGCAGGGCGGCCACGAACGCGGCGAGGTCCCGGGCCAGCGCCTCCGGCTCGCTGAGACTCCCCACCTCGGGGATCGCCCCGGGCAGCCACCGGTGCACCGCCCACGGGTAGGGGAACCCGCGCCCCGGGCGCCCCTCGGCGACGGGCTCGGGCACGGCGACCGGCAACCGCGCGGCAAGGTGGGGCAGCCAGCGCCGCTGCCCGGCGAGGTCCGGCACGGCCCCGCGCACGCGCGGCAGCCGCACGACGTGCTCGTCCCCGAGCCGGTACAGCACGTTCGACGTGCCGTGCGAGCGCACCTGGCGCAACGGCAGCGCGGCCCACCTCGGGAACTGCTCGTCGACCAGGCCCCGTACGAGGTCCTCGTCGATGTCGGGCTCGTCGGGATGCAGTTTGGGTACGGCCATGGTGCCCTTCCGCGGCGGAACGACTGTGGGGCCGGTTCGGATTGCTCCGAACCGGCCCCACAACCTGCGACTTTCTCAAGTCGGGACGACAGGATTTGAACCTGCGACCCCTTGACCCCCAGTCAAGTGCGCTACCAAGCTGCGCCACGTCCCGATGTCGGCTGCCGGCTCGGTCGAGTCCCGTCCGGCGGCGACAGACAGAACAATACCCCAAGCTCACGGCTGGTTTGAAACCGATCACGCGGATGCCGTGCGACGTGCGCGAGAATCGGCGGATGAGCACTTCGCGAAGCGGCGGCCGGGACCGGGACGAGGAGGGCCGGGCGCGCAACGCCCGCCCCCGCGACGGCCTCGGCCGCCCCCTCCCCTACGGCTCCCCCGGCGTCGAGCGTCAGCCGGAGGGGGTCGTGCGCACCCCCGCCGAGACCGTCACGGAGGCGCAGGAGCTGCTCGACGCGGGCCGCCCGTTCCACGCCCACGAGGTCTTCGAGGACGCCTGGAAGTCGGGCCCGGACTCCGAACGCGCCCTGTGGCGCGCCCTGGCCCAGGTGGCGGTGGGCCTCACCCACGCAGCCCGGGGCAACGCGAGGGGCGGCGCCCGCCTGCTCCGCAGAGGCGCGGACGGCCTGGCGGCCTGGCACGGCGAGGCACCGGGCGGCCTGGACCCGGCGGCGGTGACGCGATGGGCCAGACAGCTGGCGGCGCAGGTGGACGATGACGCCACCCCCGTGGAGGCGGCCACCTACGCACCCCGGCTACGGGGAACCGCCTAGGGGCGCGGGGAACTGCGCGACCAGCCACACACGAGCGGCACGCGCCACCGGAGAACCACCCCCACGGCGCCAGGGCGTCACCAGTCCGGCCGCAACGAACATGCGCCCAGCCCCACCCCGACGGACCCTGCATAAGTGACAGCCACCGCAGAAACCCAGGCCCCGCCCTACCTGGACCAGCGCCGCCGCAACATCGTCTTCGCCACGATCGTCCTCGGCATGCTCCTCGCCGCCCTCGACCAGACCATCGTCGGCACCGCCCTGCCCACGATCGTCTCGGACCTGGGCGGCGCGGCGCACATGTCGTGGGTGGTGACGGCGTACCTCCTCGCGGAGACGGTCGCCACGGTGCTCGTCGGCAAGTTCGGTGACCTCTTCGGGCGGAAGGTGGTCTTCCAGGTCTCGGCGGTCGTCTTCATCACGGGCTCGTTCCTGTGCGGCCTCGCGGGCAACATGTCGCTGCTCATCGCGTGGCGGGCGATGCAGGGGATCGGCGCGGGCGGCCTGATGGTGACGGCGATGGCGCTGATCGCGGACGTCATCCCGTTGCGCGAGCGCGGCAAGTACCAGGGCGCGATCGGCGCCGTCTTCGGGGTGGCGACGGTGATCGGCCCGCTCCTCGGCGGTCTCTTCACGGACCACCTGACCTGGCGCTGGGCGTTCTACGTAAACGTACCGATCGCGATCGTCGTGGTGCTCGCGGCGGCCCGGACGATCCCGGTGGTGAAGTCGGCGGCCCGCCCGGTCATCGACTACCTCGGCATCGCGCTCGTCGCGATCGGCGCGAGCGCGCTGATCCTGGCGACGAGCTGGGGCGGCAACGAGTACGCGTGGGGCTCGGCGACGATCATCGGCCTCTTCGCGGGCGGCGTCGTCGCGCTCGGCCTGTTCTGCTGGGTGGAGACGCGGGCGGCGGAGCCGATGCTGCCGATGCGCCTGTTCGCCAACCCCGTCTTCACGGTCTGCTCGATCCTCAGCTTCGTCGTGGGCTTCGCCATGCTCGGCGCCATGACGTTCCTGCCGACGTACCTGCAGTACGTGGACGGGGACTCGGCCACGATCTCCGGCGTGCGGACGCTGCCCATGGTGATCGGCCTGCTGATCGCGTCGATCTTCTCGGGCAACGTGGTCAGCAAGACCGGCAAGTACCGGCTCTTCCCGATCATCGGCTCGCTCGTCATGGCGCTCGGCCTGTACCTCCTGTCGCTGATGGGCCGCTCGTCGGGCGTCTGGCTGGAGTCGCTGTACATGTTCGTGCTCGGCGTCGGCATCGGCCTGTGCATGCAGGTCCTGACGATCGCCGTGCAGAACACCGTGGACTACGCGGACCTGGGCACGGCGACCTCCGGCGTCACCTTCTTCCGTACGCTCGGCAGCTCCTTCGGCACGGCCGTCTTCGGGACGATCTACGCCAACACCCTCAAGCCGAATCTGTCGGACGGGGTGGCGGAGGCGGCCCGCGCCGGTTCCGGGGTCGATCCGGCGACGCTCGCCAAGGCCGCGCAGAACCCCGGCGGCCTGCACGCGCTCCCCGACGCCGCGCGCACCCCCGTCGTCGACGCGTACGCGGACACGCTGCACACGGTCTTCCTGTGGACGGTGCCGGTGGCGCTGATCGGGTTCCTGGTGGCGCTGTTCCTCAAGCAGGTGCAGTTGCGCGACAGCGCCCGCATGGGCTCGTCGGACATGGGCGAGGGCTTCGCGCAGCCGACCACCGGGGACAAGGCGCACCTCCTCGAACGCACCGTCGGCTCCATCGTGCGGTCGACGGACCTGGCGACCGCACGGCGCATCCTCAGGGACTCCGACACCCGCCTGGACATCGCGGGGGCCTGGGCGGTGATGCAGGTGGAGTTCTTCACGCGGATGGTCGGCCACGCGAGCCTCGGCATGATCGCCGCGCGGCGCGCACTGCCGCCGGAGGTGCTGGTGCCGGTCTTCCAGCGCATGGTGGACGAGGGCTATCTGTCCCGTACCGGGGTGTACTTCTCGCACACGGCGGCGGGGCGCCGCGAGACGGACGTCATCAGCGCCGCGTGGGGTTCGTGGCTGGCCGACCGGGTCGAGGAGGACCTGGGCCGGCCCGCGGACGACGAGCTGCGGGCGGCGGTGGACACGATCGCGAAGCGGCTGCTCGCCGAGGACCTGCAACAGGGCCTCCCGAACAAGGCGGGTTCGGACCGTACGCTGAGCCCGGCGTGACGCGCGTCGGCTAGCGCAGGAGGAGTTGCAGGCCGCCGACCACCGTTGCCGCGATGACCAGCCGCTCGAAGAGAAGTTGGTTGATGCGGTTCACAGCCCATTTGCCGAGCAGGGCGCCGGGCACGACAAACGCCGCCAGGGCCGCGTCGAGCAGCAGCGAGCGTCCGTCGATCAGTCCGAGGCCGACGCTGAACGGCACCTTCGCCGAGTTCACGATGAGGAAGAACCAGGCGGAGGTGCCGAGGAAGCCCAGCTTCCGGAAGCCTGCCGAGAGCAGGTACATCGACATGACGGGGCCGCCCGCGTTGGCGACCATGGTGGTGAAGCCGCCGAGCACTCCGTAGGAGCCCGCCTTGACGCGGGCCGCGCGGGTCGGCGTCCGTTCGGCCTCCGGGGCCTCGGGGCCGTCGGCCTTGCGGCGCCGCCACAGCGTGACGCCCGCCATCAGCAGCAGGATCGCGCCGATGGACGTCCGCACGGCGCCGTCGTCGGCGAAGGCGAGGAAGGCCGTGCCGAGCACCACTCCCCCGGCGACGGCCGGGAACAGCCGCCACAGGGTCGGCCAGTGGGCGTGGCGCCGGTAGGTGAGGACGGCCAGGACGTCGCCGAAGATCAGGATCGGCAGGAGGACGCCGGTGGAGGCGCGGGCGGGCAGGATCGCCGCGAACACGGCGAGGCTGACCGTGTTGGCGCCGCTGACGGCGGTCTTGGAGAAGCCGACGAGCAGCGCCGCGGCGGCCAGGGCGGCGAACCCCCAGGCGGTGATCCCGAACAAGTCGTGCATGGCTGGTCGATGGTAGCCCCACCGACCCCGCGCCTACTGACCCCCGTACACCGCCCGCAGCTCCCGCTTGAGGATCTTCATGCTGGGTCCGAGCGGCAGCCGTTCGGTCAGCTCGACGCGGCGCGGGTACTTGTGCTTGCCGAGGTGCTCCTTGGACCAGGCGGTCAGCTCCGCCGCGTCGAGGGTGGCGCCGGGCTTGGGGACGACGACGGCGCAGACCTCCTCGCCGTGCACGTCGTCGGGGAGGCCGATGACGGCGGCGTTGCCGACGCCGGGGTGGCGCATCAGGACCTCCTCGACCTCGCGCGGGTACACGTTGTAGCCGCCGCGGATGATGATGTCCTTCTTGCGGTCGACGATGCGCAGATATCCGTCGGCGTCCTTGGTGCCGAGGTCGCCGGTGCGGAACCAGCCGTCGACGAGGGCCTCGGCGGTCGCCTCGGGGCGGCCGAGGTAGCCGGTGAAGACGCAGTGGCCGCGGACGACGACCTCGCCCAGCTCGTCGGTGGGCAGGAGTTCGATGCGGTCCTCGACCTCGGCCCGCGCAATCTCCACGTCGACGCCCCACAGCGGCTGCCCGATGGTGCCGGGCCGGGCGCCGAAGATTGGCTGGTTCGCGGCGGCGGCCGGGGAGGTCTCGGAGAGGCCGTACCCCTCGTGGACGGTGGCGCCGAACGCCTTCTCGAAGCCTTCGAGGACGGCTACGGGGAGCGATGCACCGCCCGAGATGCAGATCTTGAGCTGCGGCAGCTTCTCGACGTCCGGCGCCGCCGCGAGCAGGTTCACGTACATCGTCGGGACGCCGTGGAAGGTGTTGACGTTCTCGGCGACCATCAGCTCGATCGCGCGGTCCGCGTGGAAGCGCGGCAGGAGGACGAGGGTGGCGCCCGCGCGCCAGGTCGCGTTCAGGGAGACGGTCTGGCCGAAGGCGTGGAAGAGCGGCAGCGCGCCGAGGGCGATGTCGTCGGCGCGCACGTCGTTGGCGTCGAAGGCGCTGACCGTGGCGTTCATGACGAGGTTGAGGTGGCTCAGCTCGGCACCTTTGGGGACGCCGGTGGTGCCGCTGGTGTAGAAGATGACGGCCGGGTCGTCGGCCTCGCGGGTGACGTACGACGGCAGCGGCTCGGCGGCGGCCGTCAGTCGCTCCAACTCACCGACGGCGGAGAGCTGCACCATCCGCACCCCCGCCGCCTCCGCCGCCGCCTCGCCGACCGCGGCCTGCGCCGGGTGGCACAGGAGCAGCGTCGCCCCGCTGTCGGTGAGGACGTGCCGCACCTCCTCCGCCGACAGGAGCAGGTGTACGGGGACGACCACCGCGCCCGCCGCGAGCGCCGCGTAGTAGGCGCGCGGGAACTCGGCCGTGTTGGGCGCCATCAGGGCGACCCGGTCCCCCGGCTGGAGGCCGAGCCCGACGAGGGCGGCGGCCTGCTTGCGGGCCTGGAGCCACAACTCCGCGAAGGTGAAGCGCTGTTCGCCCTCCACGAGGCCGACCTTGTCGGGGCGGCGGCGGGCGGACTCGGCGAGGATCGCGGCGAGGGAGAGGGTTGCCATGGGGGTGGTGCTCCGTTCGGTGCTGACTTCTGGTGCGGCTCTGAACCAGGTCGCTGCGGCGCTCGGCTAGCGGGCGCCGCCGTTCACGTACAGGGTCTGGCCGCTGACGTAGGAGGCGTCGTCGCTGGCGAGGAAGGCGACGACGGCGGCGATGTCCTCGGGCTGTCCGACGCGGCCGAGCGGGGTGCGTTCGGCGGCGAGCCGCTGGTGCTCGTCGGCGGTGGAGCCGACGCGCTCGGCGGTGGCGGCGGTCATGGCGGTGGCGATGTAGCCGGGCGCCACGGCGTTGACGTTGATGTCGAAGCGGCCCAGCTCGATGGCGAGGGTCGCGGTGAAGCCCTGGATGCCGGCCTTGGCGGCGGCGTAGTTGGCCTGGCCGCGGTTGCCGAGCGCGGAGCGCGACGACAGCGAGACGATCTTTCCGTACCGCTGCTTCGACATGTACTTCTGCGCGGCCTGCGAGCAGGTGTAGACGCTGGTGAGGTTCACGTTGATGACCGTGTCCCAGTCGGTCTTCGGCATCTTGAAGAACATGCCGTCGCGCGTGATGCCCGCGTTGTTGACGAGGATGTGCAGTCCGCCCAGGTCCTCGTGGAGCTGCGCGAAGGTGGCCTCGACGGCGTCCTGGTCGGTGACGTCGCAGCCGTAGGCGCGGGCCGTGCCGCCCTTCGCCTCGATCGCGTCGACGGTGGCCTGCGCGCGCTCGGCGGTGAGGTCGATGACGGCGACCGCCGCGCCCTCCTCGGCGAGGCGCAGGGCGGTGGCCGCGCCGATGCCCTGCGCGGCGCCGGTGACGACGGCGACGCGCCCGGTGAACCTGCTCATTGCTGTATGACTTCCTTACGCCGTGGGTGGGTTCAGCCGCGCTCGACGAGGACCGCGCTGCCCTGGCCGACGCCGACGCACATGGTGGCGAGGCCGCGGGAGGCGCCGGTGCGGCGCAGGCGGTGCAGCAGGGTGGTGAGGATGCGGGCGCCGGAGCAGCCGAGCGGGTGGCCGAGGGCGATGGCGCCGCCGGTGGGGTTGACCAGGTCGGGGTCGATGCCGAGGCCGTCGACGCAGGCGAGGGCCTGCGCGGCGAACGCCTCGTTGAACTCGGCCTCCTCGATGTCGCCGATGGACCAGCCGACGCGGCCGAGCGCCTTCTGGGTGGCGGGGACCGGGCCGATGCCCATGACGTCGGGGTGGACTCCGGCCGAGGCTCCGGCGACGTAGCGGCCGAGGGATTCGAGGCCGAGGTCGTTGAGGGCTTCCTCGCTGACGATTAGGAGGCCGGCCGCGCCGTCGTTCATCGGCGAGGCGTTGCCCGCGGTGACGGAGCCGCCCTTGCGGAAGACGGGCTTGAGGCCGCCCAGCTTCTCCAGGGAGGTGTCGGGGCGGATGCACTCGTCGGCGTCGACGACCACGCCGTCGGGGCGGGTGACGGGCAGGATCTCGGCGTCGAAGAGGCCGTCCTTGCGGGCGGCGGCGGCCCGCTGGTGGCTGCGGAGCGCGAAGGCGTCCTGGCGCTCGCGCGAGATCCCGTACCGGTCCGCGACCTCCTCCGCCGTCTCCCCCATCGCGAGGACGCCGTGCAGGTCCTTCATCGCCGGGTTGACCAGGCGCCAGCCGAGGCGCGTGTCGTAGGTCTGCATCTGGTGCGGCAGCGCCTCGTCGGGGCGGGGCAGCACGAAGGGGGCGCGGCTCATGGACTCGGAGCCGCCCGCGAGGACGATGTCGGCCTCCCCGGCGGCGATGGTGCGGGCCGCCGTGGTGACGGCCTCCATGCCGGAGGCGCAGAGCCGGTTGACGGTGGCGCCGGGCACGGACTCGGGCAGGCCCGCGAGGAGGGCGGCCATGCGGGCGACGTTCCGGTTGTCCTCGCCGGCCTGGTTGGCGGCGCCCCAGTAGATGTCGTCGATCCGGGCCGGGTCGAGTCCGGGCACGTCCGCGAGCACGCCGCGCACCACGGAGGCGGCGAGGTCGTCGGGCCGGATCGTGGAGAGCGCTCCGCGGAGCTTGCCGATCGGGGTGCGGCGGGCGGCGGCGAAGTGGACGGAACGCACGGTCAGCTCCCAGGGCCAGGGCCAGCGGTTAATTAGCACTGCTAGTTTTGGACTATAGACCCGGCGCGGGGCAGCTGTGAAGGGGAGCCCGGACGATCATCCGGTGATCAAATGGGGACATGCCGTGATCAAAAAGGTGGGCCCGGTTCCGGATCTCAGGGCTGACCCTGATGTACCCGCCACGGGCCCGCCCTACATTGGTGGTCCGGCACCGCTCCGCGGACGACGACGGGGGACCACGGGGGAAAACGGGGGACGACGTCGTCTCCGGAGCGGACAGCCGGAACCTCTCGCACGTATCCGTGCGGCCGTAGCTGGGGGGCTCGGCCGCACGGATACGCGAGAACCCGGCGCCGGGTGGCTCAGCCGCGCAGGTACGCGAGAACCGCCATGACCCTGCGGTGTTCGAGCAGGTCGGGTTCGAGGCCCAGCTTGCCGAAGATGTTGCGGACGTGCGTCTCGACGGTCTTGCCGCCGATGACGAGCCGCTGTGCGATCGCCTCGTTCGACCGGCCCTCCGCCATCAGGGCCAGGACGTCCCGCTCACGGCCGGTCAGCTCCTCCAGCGGCCCCGCCGTGCCCGGCGCGTTCATCAGCCGGGCCACCACCAGCGGATCGAGCACGGTCTCCCCCGCCGCGACCCGCTTCAGCGCGCTGTGCAGCTCGTCGACGTCGGCGACCCGCTCCTTGAGGAGATAGCCGAACCCCTCGGGCCGCTCGGCCAGCGCCTGCACCGTGGACGTCGTCTCCACGTACTGGGACAGCAGCAGCACCCCGGTACCCGGGTGGGCGGCGCGGATCGCGGCGGCCGCGACCAGTCCCTCGTCGGTGTGGGTCGGCGGCATCCGGATGTCGAGCAGCACGGCGTCCGGCTCGTGCGTGGCGACGAGCGCGAGCAGCGGCCCGGTGTCCGCACACTCCGCGGCCACCTCGACCCCCTCGTCGGTGAGGAGCCGCACGATCCCCTGTCGAAGGAGCGCCGAGTCCTCGGCAACGATCACCCGCACGGAAGCTCCGCCCTGATCCGGGTCCCGCCGCCCGCGGGACTGTGTATGTGCAGTACGCCGTCGACGGCGGCGAGCCGGTCGGCGAGGCCGCGCAGCCCGGTGCCGCGCGAGGTGTCGGCGCCGCCGATCCCGTCGTCGACGGTCTCCACGACGAGCCGCCCGTCCTGATGGCGGGCCGAGACGCTGACGGCGCGGGCCCCCGCGTGCTTGGCCGCGTTCGACAGCGCCTCGCAGACGGTGAAGTAGGCGGTGGTCTCGACGAGGGGTTCGTAGCGGCGCGGCTCGGCGGCGACGACGACCGGCAGCGCGGCCTCCTTCGCGAGCGCGGTCAGCGCGGGCCCGAGCCCTTCGCGGGTGAGGACCGCCGGATGGATGCCCTGGGCGAGGCCGCGCAGCTCCTCGATGGCGAGCCGCAGACTCGACTCGGCCTCCCCGGCGGCGGCGCGCAGCGTCTCGTCGGGGTGGTCCGCGAGTCCCCGCTGGACGCGCCGCACCGACATGAGGGCGAAGACGAGGCGGGCCTGCGCCCCGTCGTGCAGGTTCCGCTCAAGGCGGCCGCGCTCGGCGTCGGCGGCCTGGACGATGCGGCTGGCGACGTCCTTGGCGCGGGTGCGCAGCCACACGTTCTCCAGGGCGAGCCGCAGCGCGGCGGCGACGGACTCAAGCAGCTCCGGGTCCTCGTGCAGGGCCGGATCGTGGTGCAGCAGCGCGAGCGGCCGCCCGTCGGCCGCGCGCACCGGGGTCCGCCCCGGCCCCTCGGGGCTCACTTCGCCACCGGCCCCGTCCACGTACGCCCGCCGCTCCTCGCGCCACAGCCCGAGCCGCAGCGTCGGGTCGCCGAGGACGCGGACCAGCGCCTCGCGCACCCTCGCCGGGTCGGGGTCGGCGCCAACGTCGATGACGAGCCCGCTGACCTCGGCGCGCTGCAGATGCATCCGCAGGAGCCCGGCGAGGAAGGCGAACGGAACGGCGACCTGCGCGAGGTCGGAGAGCAGATACACCGACTGCTCGGCGACGGACCCGACCTCCCCGAACCACGGCACGACGTAGAACAGCATGTCCCACATCAGGAACACGACGGCGATGCCGATGCCGATCCAGGCGGGCAGCAGCGCCCGCCTGCGCGCGGCGGACGCGTGGCGCCAGCGCAGCACGATCGCGACGGCCGCGACCACCGAGACCGCCCAGCCCGCCGCGTGGTAGGCGGCGTCGAAGGCGTCGAACGCGCCGTGCCACGACGGTACGAGGAGGAGGTTCGGGCCGCAGTCCCGGCAGTCCAGGTAGGTGGCCCCGGTGTCGGCCGCCGGATCGAACATGAGGGTGCGCACGAGGCCGCCGACAGCGACGAGAGCGTACGCGCACTGCACCAGGCGGCGCGTGAGGACCGTGGTGAGCCGCCCCTCGGGGAAGGACAGGACCAGATGCAGCAGCACGGCCATGTTCAGCGCTTCCCACCACGCGCCGAAGGCGAACAGGGCGGGCACCGCGGTGCCCTGCAGATTGCCGAAGAACCAGGTGATGCCCTCGATCACCATGAGCCGGCCGGTGTTGTTGGCGGGCCTGCGCCGCCAGGCCATCATCCCGGCGACCACGTACGCCCAGCCCACCGCGAGGTCCCGCACCAGATCACCCGCGGACGCGCCCGCCCGCGCGTACGCCCACGACCCCGCCGCACCCGACACGACAGCGACCCCGGCGGCCCCGGTCAGGCGCAGCCGAACCGCCCGCTTCCCCTGACTGTCCACGCGCCACACCGTAAGCCATTCGGGTGCACGGGGTGCAACGCGTTCGTAGTGTAGAGCGCACCCGGGACGGGGAGACGGGGGGATCGATCGTGGGGTCACGCGGGTTGCTGTCGTTCGCGGACGCGCTGGAGTTGCTGGGGGTGGACTCCGAACGGGTGGCCGCGCTGGACCGGGCGCTCGGCGGGGCCCTGAACGTGGCCACGGGTGGGGTGAGCGGGACGGTGCTCGGCATCGTCTCGGGGCGCGGGCGGATCATCGGGGCGGGCCGGGACGCGGTGCGGGGGCTCGGCGAACGTCTCGGGCGCGCGACGGCGCGGGCCGAGCGGACGGAGGTGCTGCGGGCGGCGCACACGGTGATCGTGGTGGTGGCGTGGTTCGAGGCGCTGGGCGCGGCCGAGCTGCCCCTGTCGCTGGACGAGGTGGAGCTGACGCGGGACGAGCAGATGACGGTGGCCGGAGCGCGCGCCGGGGAACACCTGGTGCGGGAGCTGCTCACGCTGGACCTGCCGTACCCGGAGCCGCACGAGGACTTCCACGCCTACCTGACGCTCTGGTACCAGGGCCTCGCCTCACGCTTCGCCGCGTTCGTGAGCGGCCTCGCCCTGTGGGAGCGGATGACGGAGACGCAGCGGGACGCGTTCCACGGGACGACCGTGCGGGAGGTGCCGCCCGCCGCCGTGGCGCGGTACCGCGCCCTGTACGCGCAACTCTGCTTGGCGGCGCCCGACCCCGTGTTCCGCAATCTGGGTCCGGCGGTGCTGACGTTCGTGCCCGGGGAAGGGGCGCCGGCGACATCCCTCGCGCACGATCTGCTGTGCCTCCTGCTCGACGACGCGCGGGCGACCCCCGCCGCCGAACTCGCCGCCTGCTACACGCGGGTCCTGCGCGGCATGAGCACGCTCCCGGGGCACTTCGCCGCGCTCGACCGCGTGGTGGACCTTCTGCTCACCGCGTACCACCGCGACCGGGAGCGCTTGCCCGCCGTCGTCACGGAGCGGGTCGAGGAGTTCATCGCGCTCGCCGTCGACTTGGCCCACGCGGAATCCCGTGTGCCGCAGCCGACTCGGCTGCGTCTCCGCCGCGTCCTCGCACGCCACTACCCCAGCCTCTTCTCCACCTGACCGTCCCCCCGGATCAGCCCCAGCACCCGGCTCCGCAACCCCACGAACCTCTCGTCCGCCCGCGTCACCAACTGGTCCCGCTCCAGCGGCAGGTCGACGGGGACCTCTTCCCGGACCACCGTCGGCGAAGGGGTCAGGATCAGTACCCGCTCCCCCAGGTACACCGCCTCGTCGATGTCGTGCGTGACGAAGAGCACCGTCATGCTCCGCTCCCGCCACAGTCCCCGCACCAGATCCTCCAGCTCCGCCCGCGTCTGCGCGTCCACCGCCGCGAACGGCTCGTCCATCAGGAGCACTTCAGGCTCGTAGGCGAGCGCCCGTGCGATGGCGACGCGTTGCTGCATGCCGCCGGAGAGTTCCCAGGGGTAGGCGCGGCCGACCCCGGCGAGGCCGACCGCGCCGAGGGCTTCGGCGACCCGTGCGCGGCGTGTCGTGCGGGAGAGGGACCGGCGCTGCCGCAACGGCAGTTCAACGTTCTCGGCGACCCGCATCCACGGGAACAGGCTCCGCCCGTACTCCTGGAAGACGACGGCCAGCCCGGGGCGCGGGCCGGTCACCGGGGAACCGTCCAGGGCGACCGTGCCGTCCGTGGGGCGGAGCAGGCCCGCCACGCACTTCAGGAGCGTCGTCTTTCCACAGCCCGACGGGCCGACGACGCACACCAGCTCGCCGTCGGCCACCCGGAACGTCAGGTCCCGCAGCGCCTCCACGCTCCGGTGCCCCGACCCCTCGTAGACCTTCCGGAGCCCCTTGACCTCAAGCACCGCCGCTCCCCGCCCTCCGTCGTGCGCCCCGCGAGCCGTGGTACCAGGCGAGCACCCGCCGCTCGACAAGGCTGAACAGGAGTGCGAGGGCGACGCCGAGCAGACCGAGGACGAGGATGCCGGTCCACATCTCGGGGACGGCGAAGCCGCGCTGGAACTGGACGACGGTGTAGCCGAGGCCGTTGCTCGCGGCGAACATCTCGCTGATGACCATGAGGATGACGCCGATGGAGAGGGCTTGGCGCAGGCCGGTGAAGATCTGCGGGCTCGTCGAGGGGAGGATCAGGGAGCGCAGGCGGGCCGCGCCCGTGACCCCGTACGCGCGCGCCGTCTCCGTCGCCACCGTGTCTACCGCCCGCACCCCGGCCACCGTGTTGAGCAGGACCGGCCAGACGCAGCCCGAGGCGATGACGGCGATCTTCATCGTGTCGCCGATGCCCGCGAAGAGCATGATGACGGGGACGAGGACCGGCGGGGGCACGGCGCGCAGGAACTCCAGGGCCGGTTCGCAGACGGTGCGGGCCGTGCGGGACAGGCCGATCCCGACGCCGAGGAGCACGCCCGCGAGCGCCGCCGAGGCGTACCCGGCCGCGAGCCGCAGCAGGCTCGGCACGACGTCGGTACGGATGCGGTCCGCCGTCCATACGTCGTCGAAGCGGGCCAGGATCGTGCGGAGCGGCGGCGCGTAGACGCTCCGGCTGGAGTCGGAGGCCAGCCACCAGACGGCGACGAGGAGACACGGCAGGCCGAGGGTGAGGAGGACCGCACGGACCGTACGGACCGTCTTCGTGATCATGCGGGGGTCGCCTCCCTCCGTACCGACTGGTGCCAGACCAGGGCGCGTCGCTCCACCAGGCGCGCCCCCGTGTTGATCAACACCCCCATGCATCCGGTGACCACGATCAGCGCGTACATCTCGGGCACCGCCTGCGAGGTCTGCGCGACGGCGATGCGCGTACCCAACCCCGGTGCGCCGATGACGAGTTCGGCGGTGATGGCGAGGATCAGGGCCACGGCCGCGGCGAGCCGGACGCCCGTCATCACGTACGGCAGGGCGGTCGGCCACACGACGTGCCGGACGCGGGCCCAGGTGCCGAGGCCGAAGGCGCGGGCGGTGTCGTCGGCGACCGGGTCGACGTCGCGGACCCCGTCCAGGACCTGCACGAGGACCTGCCAGAACGCGGCGTAGACGACGAGGAGCAGCACCGAGCGCAGCTCCGTGCCGTAGAGCAGGACGGCCAGCGGGATGAGCGCCACGGACGGGATCGGGCGCAGGAAAGCGACCGTGGAGGCCGTGATCTCACGCAGATACGGGACGGTCGCCATGGCCACTCCCGCGACGACCCCGGCGAGCGTCGCGAGGGCGAGGCCGACCGCCCAGCCGGTGAGGGTGGAGCCGAGGGCCGTCCAGAAGGCGGGGTCGGTGAGTTCGTCGCCGAGGGCGTTCATGGTGGTGGTGAAGGGCGGGAAGTAGGCGGGGTCGACGAGACCGGTGCGCGCCACCGCCTCCCACAGCGCCGCGCACGCGAGCAGTCCGAGGGCGCCGAGGATCACGGAAGGAGCGCGTTCAGGTCGGGGGCCTTCCTGAACTGGCCGTCCTTCTGCCCGAGTTCGGCGAGTTTTTCGATCGAGGCGCGGTTGGCGGTCTCGGGCCAGCGCGGCAGGATCAGGTCGCCGCGGAGCGAGTCGGGGATCTTGGTGTAGGTGGTGAGGATGGACCGCGCCTCGTCGGGGTGCTTGTCGGCGTAGGCGAGGGACTTCTTGGTGGCGGCCGTGAAGCGTTCCACGATGTCGGGGTGGTTCTTGGCGTAGGTGGTCGAGGTGAAGTACATCGCCACGGTGAGGTCGGGGGCGGTGTCGGTGAAGTTGGAGGCGATGACGCGGCCGCCCTGCGCCTTGACGGTGGCGAGGGCGGGCTCGACGACCTGCGCCGCGTCGACCTGGTCGCCGGAGAGGGCGGCGGGCATCTGGTCGAAGGCCATCTCCACGAACTTGACCTTGGAGGGGTCGCCGCCGGCCTTGCGGACGGACTCGCGGACGGTGGTGTCATTGATGTTCTTGAGCGTGTTGACGGCGACCGTCTTCCCCTCAAGGTCCTTGGCGGTCTTGAGGGGACTGTCCTTATTCACGACGACACCGCCGAAGTCGGCGCCCGGCTTGCCGGTGGAGTTGACGCCGTTGACGACACCCTCGACGGGGACGCCGTTGGACTGGGCGATCATCAGCGACATGACGTTCGAGAAGCCGAACTGGGTCTGCCCGCTGACGACGGAGGGCACGATCGCCGCGCCGCCCTGCGCCGTGGACAGGGCGAGCCGGAGCTTGTGCTCGCGGTAGAAGCCCTTCTGCTGGCCGAGGTAGATCGGCGCGACGTCGAGGATCGGGATGACGCCGAGCTTCACCGTCGTCTCCCCCGCTGCGTTCGTGGGCGAGCGTGAGCCGTTGGCGCCCGAGTCGGAGTCGGAATCGCAGGCCGCCGCGGTCGTGAGCGAGACCGCGGCGGCGAGCGCGAGGAAGGTGCGACGGGTACGACGAGTGCGACCGGTGCGAGACATGGATCCCCCCTGGGACTCAGCGGGAACATAGAGCCCGCGCCCCACCGGGTCAATGCCGATGACTGCCCCCTTCACACAGGGGCGGGCATTGCGATGTGATGCTGACTGACGCATAAGTCAGGGGCGCAATAGCCTCGTGAAACAGCCAGTTTCTCGGGAACGGGTGTTGAGTTCTGCTCAACACCTGACTAGGGTCGGGCCGCGTGGAGACCACCGACACCGCCGCCCGGGTCCGCGAGGTCATCGCGGCCGTGGGCGTCAGCCAGCGCGAGTTCGCGCGCCGCATCGTCATGGACCCGTCGAAGCTGTCCCGGTCGCTGAGCGGCACCCGCCGCTTCACCGCGGCCGAGCTGGCACGGATCGCCGACGAGGGGCGGGTGGACGTCGGCTGGCTGCTCGGCACCCGCTCACCCCGGGAGCGGGAGCAGGCACCGGCCGTCGCCGCGCCCGTCGAGGGCGGGCGGCCGCTGCAGATCGTCCGCGAGACGGTCCGGCTGATCGCCGAGCACGGTTTCCACGCGGTGCGGGTCGCGGACATCGCCCGCGCCTGCGCCACCAGCACCGCCGCCATCCACTACCACTTCCCCGGCCGCGCCGACCTCCTCGAAGCCGCCGTGCGCTGGTGCATGGACGAGGACACCGCACGCCGCGCCGCGCGCCTCGCCTCGGCGGACGACGCGGTCGCGGAGCTGGCCCAGCTCATCGAGTTGCAGACGCCGCGCACCGCGCAGCAGCGCCGCCAGTGGGCGGTCTGGCTCGATCTGTGGGCGGAGGCGGCGCGCTCCACGGCGGTGGGCCGGCTGCACGCCGAGTACTACCGGCAGTGGCGCGAGACGGTCGCCGACGTCGTACGGAGAGGGGTCGCGCAGGGCGTGTTCCGCGCGGCGACGGACCCGGAGGCGGCGGCGCTGACGCTGACCGCGCTGATCGACGGTTTGGCGACCCAGGTACTGGCCTCGGGGATCGCCCCCGCCGCGATGCAGACAGCCCTGGAGACACACGTGAGAACGGCGCTGCTGAAAGCCCCGTAAGGGGCGCGGGGAACGGCGCGAGCAACCACACACGGCCCGCACCCGCGCACACCACAACAGCCCAACGGCGAGAAGGCCACACGGGAGGCCCCCACATGCCCATCACCGAGAACGTCATCATCACCTGCGCCCTGACGGGCGCGGGCGACACCGTCCGCAAGAGCCCCCACGTCCCCGTGACCCCGGAGCAGATAGCCCAGAACGCGGTGCAGGCCGCACAGGCAGGCGCCGCCGTCGTCCACATCCACGTACGTGATCCGGAGACCGGCGCCCCGTCCCGCGACCCGAAGCTGTACCGCGAGGTCGTCGAGCGGATCAGGGAGACCGGCACCGATGTCGTCATCAACCTCACCGCGGGCATGGGCGGTGACCTGGTCGTCGACCCCGACGACCCGCTGACCCATCTCCCCGGCACCGACCTCGTGGGCGGCCTCGAACGGCTCCCGCACGTCGAGGAGCTGCTCCCCGACATCTGCACGCTCGACTGCGGCTCCCTCAACTTCGGCGACGGCTCCAGCCTGTACGTCTCCACGCCCGACATGCTCCGGGCCGGCGCCCGTCGCATCCAGGAGCTGGGGGTGCGGCCCGAGCTGGAGATCTTCGACACGGGACAGTTGTGGTTCGCCAAGCAGTTGCTCGCCGAGGGGCTGCTCGACGATCCGACCGTCTTCCAGTTGTGCATGGGCATCCCGTGGGGCGCGCCGGCCGACCCCGGCGTGCTCCAGTCCATGGTGAACATGCTGCCGGACGGCGCCCGTTGGGCGAGTTTCGCGCTCGGGCGGATGCAGATGCCGTGGGTGGCGCAGTCGATCCTGCTCGGCGGTCACGTCCGCGTCGGCCTGGAGGACAACCTGTACCTCGGCAAGGGCAACAAGGTGACCAACGCGCAGCTCGTCGAGCGGGCCGTGACCATCACCGAGTCGCTCGGCACGCGCGTCGCGACTCCGGACGAGGCGCGCGAGATGCTCGGCCTGCGTGCCCGGAAGGAGAACCGCTGATGAGCCCGGTCACTCCGGAAGAAGTGCGCCGTGTCGCCTGCGTCGGCGCCGGTGTCATCGGCGGCGGCTGGGTCGCCCACTTCCTCGCCCGTGGCTACGACGTCACGGCCTGGGATCCGGCACCGGACGCGGAGCCGAGGCTGCGCCGCCTGGTCGACGCGGCCTGGCCCGCGCTCACTCGGCTGGGCCTCGCGGAGGGCGCGTCCCGCGACCGCCTCACGGTGGCCCCGAGCCTCGAACTGGCCGTGGAGGACATTGAGTTCGTGCAGGAGAGCGCACCCGAGAAGCTCGATCTCAAGCGTGATCTGCTCGCCCGGCTTGACGCGGCGGCCCCGCCCGGTGTCGTCATCGCCTCCTCGACCTCCGGCTACCCGATGACGGACATGCAGACGACGGCCGCGGACCCGTCGCGCCTGGTCGTCGGACACCCGTTCAACCCGCCGTACCTGATCCCGCTCGTCGAGGTCGTCGGCGGTGAGCGGACGGACGCCGCCGCCGTCGCGTGGGCCTCCCGGTTCTACGAGGTGGCGGGCAAGTCGGTCATCACCATGGAGCGCGAGGTGCCCGGGTTCATCGCGAACCGGCTCCAAGAGGCGCTGTGGCGCGAGGCGTTGCACATGGTCGCCAACGGTGAGGCGACGGTACGGGACATCGACGCGTCGATCACCGAGGGGCCCGGCCTGCGCTGGGCGGTCATGGGCCCGATGCTGACGTTCGCCCTCGCGGGCGGCGAGGGCGGCATGGCGCACATGCTCGACCACTTCGGCCCGTCCCTGAAGGCGCCCTGGACCCGCCTCGACGCGCCGGAACTGGACCGGGCCCTGTACGACGCGGTGGTCGCCGGGTGCGACGACGCGGCGGACGGGCGCACCATCGCGGACCTCGTGGCCGAACGCGACCAGGGTGTCATCGCCGTCCTGCGCGCGACGGGCCGCCTCGGCCGGAAGGGGGAGGACCGTTGATCCCCCTTCTGCACCGCACGGTCCACCCCGAGTGGATCGACTACAACGGCCACATGAGCGAGGCGTTCTACGTCCTCGCCTTCGGCCACGCCACCGACGCCCTGATGATCGAGGCGGGCCTGCACTCCGCGTACCGCGAGTCGACCGGCTGCTCCCTCTACACGGTCGAGTCCCACCTCCGCTTCCTCCGCGACGTCCCCGAGGGCGCCCACCTCGCCCTCCGCACGCGCGTACTGGGCGCCGCCGCGAGGAAGGCGCGGTTCACGCACGAGATGTACGTGGTCCAGAACGCGTCCGGCACCCCGGCCCCGGACGCGGAACCGGTGGCGACGACAGAACTGCTCGCACTCCACGTCGACCAGCGGGCGAGCCGCGCAACCGAGTTCCCGCCCGCGATCCGGGAACGGTTCGTGGAACTGACGGAGCCGGCACCGGAGTGGGCGGGGAGGTCGATCGCGGCGGTGGGCTGAGGAAGACGCGTCCGGGGCGCTTCGCGGCGCCCGGAAACGGCGTGTGCGGGCCCCTGGCATCCGAGAACGGCACCGTCCGGTCACCTCGCGGGCCGGCGCTTCGCGGCGCCAGGGAACGGCGGGTGCGAAACTCTGGCAGCCGAAAACGGCGCCGTCCGGGCACCTCGCGGGGCCCGGAACGACGCTCGTCCGCAACCCTCGCGAGCACCCGCCCTCGGACCCACCCGGCACCCGGCCCGGACCCGCCCAACACCCGACCCAGACCCCGCCCCGCGCTCGCTCTCAGGCCTCGGCCCCGGTCCGCTCCCCCGCCTCGGTCTCCTCCCGTACCCCGAACCGCTCATGCAGTCGCCGCAAGCGGCTCGGGGCCCACCAGGCCAAGGGGCCGAGCAGGGTCATCGACGCCGGTACGAGCAGTAGGCGCACCACGCTCGCGTCGATCAGGACCGCCAGGGTGAGGCCGAGGCCGATTTCCAGGATCGGGGCGAAGCCGCCTGTCATGAAGGCGCCGAAGACGACGGCGAGGAGCAGCGCCGCGCAGGTGACGACGCGGCCCGAGCGGCGCAGGCCGTCCACCACGGCTTGGTCCGGGTCACCGGTCGCGCGCCATGTCTCGCGCATCCGGGCCAGGATGAACAGTTCGTAGTCCATGGCGAGGCCGAACGCGATCGCGATGATCAGCGGGGGCGCGGTGAGGCTCAGCGCGCCGAGCCCCTCCCCGCCGAGCCATGAGGCCAGGTGTCCGTCCTGGAAGACCAGCACGACGACCCCGAGCGCGGCGCCCAGGCTGAGCAGGGTCGTCAGGACCGTGCGCAGGGGGATCAGTACCGAGCCGGTGAAGGCGAAGAGCAGGACCAGGATCCCGGCGAGGACGGTGAGCGCGGCCCAGGCCGTGCGGTCGGCGAGCATCTGCCGGAAGTCGACGAGCCGCGCGGCCGTCCCGGCGACCACGACCGGGTCGGACCCCCGTACCTCCCGTATGTCGGTGACCAGCCGGGTCGCCGTGCCCCCGTCCACCGAACCCGCCGGCTCGACGCGCAGCACCCGCGTGCCGTCGTCCAGTGTCCGTGCCCGCGACGACGCCACGCCCGGCAGCGCCGCCACCCGCCGCTCGAATGCCGCGTCCGTCCCCGGCCGCGCCACGACCGTCACCGGGTCCACGCCCGTCCCGGCTGGGTAGTGCGCGTGCACCGCGTCGTACACCTGCCGCGCCTCGGTGGACGCGGGCAGTTGGCGGGCGTCCCCGATGTCGATGCGCATGCCGGTGACGGGAAAAGCCAAGGCGAGGAGCCCGAGGACGCCCAGGGTGAGGACGGCGACGGGGCGGCGGCCCGCGAACCGGGCGAGCCGGGCGAAGACGCGGCCCTCCTCGCCAGGGGCGCGCGGCTTGGGCGGGGCGATGCGCTTGCCGAAGCGGGCGAGGAGCGCGGGCAGCAGGGTCAGCGCGGCGAGCATGTCGACGACCACGACGGCGGCGACGGCCAGCCCCATGCTGCGCAGGAACGGGCTGGGGAAGACGAGCAACCCGCTGAGGCTGACGGCGACGGTGAGGCCGGAGAAGAGGATGGTGCGGCCCGCGCGTTCCACGGTGCGGTGCACGGCCCCGGCGACGTCGCCGCCCGCGCGGCGCTCCTCGCGGAAGCGGACCACCATGAGGAGCGCGTAGTCCACGGCGAGGCCGAGCCCGAGCATCGTCGTCACCTGGACGACGTAGACCGAGATCTCGGTGATCTGGCTGAAGCCGAACAGGGCGAGGAAGGCGCCCGCGACGCCGCTCACGGCGACGAGCAGCGGAAGACCGGCGGCGCGCAGCCCGCCGAAGATCAGCAGCAGCAGGCCGAGGACGACCGGCAAGGAGAGCAGTTCGGCGCGTTGCACGTCCTCCTGGGCGCGCTCGCCGAGCTGCTTGCCGAGCAGGGGGCCGCCGCTGATGTGCGCCTCGGCGCCGTCGATCTCCTCGACGCGGTCGGCGGCGGCGTCCACGGCGGCGTCCTCCGCGTCGTCGTCGAGCCCGCCCGCGAGCGTGACGGGGACGATCAGGGCCCGGCCGTCCTCGGCGGCGAGGCCGGGTTCGGCGTAGGGGTCGGGGACGTCGGCGACACCGGGAATGCGGCGCAGGTCGGCGACGGCGCGGCCGACCGTGGCGCGTACCCGCGGGTCGGTGACGCGGGGCGCCTGGACGACGGCGGTGAGGGATTCACCGCGCGGGTCGAGGCGTTCGAGCAGCGCCTCGGCGCGGTCGGACTCGGTGCCGGGCACGTCGGGCACGGCGTCGGAGAGCCGGCCGAACACGCCGGTGCCGAGGCCGAGACCGAGCGCGATCAGGGCCAGCCAGATGAGGATCACGGTGCGGGGGCGGCGGGTCGCCGTCCGGGCGAGTGCGCTGAGCACGGCTCCTCCTCGGAGGTCCGGTGGGCCGAAGGGACCCGGTCAGCGTGGCGGCTCGGAGGGGGCGGGCGGATCGCCGGGGCGGGCGGTTCCGGGGCTCGTCCGCGCGGGTGAGGCGGCCCGCGTCGGATCGCCCGCGCGTGGGAGGTCAGTCGGCGGCGGGCGTCACGAGCCCGGACTCGTACGCGCGGATCACCGCCTGCACCCGGTCGCGCAGCCCCAGCTTGCTCAGCACGTTGCTGACGTGCGTCTTGACGGTGTGCTCGCTGACGTGGAGCGTGCGGGCGATCTCCGCGTTGGTGAGGCCGCGCGCGAGGTGGCGCAGCGTCTCCGTCTCGCGGGCGGTGAGCTGGGTGAGGCTCGGCGGGGTGGCGCTCCGGTGGCCGCGGCGGACGAGGTCGGCGACGAGACGGCGGGTCACGGACGGGGCGAGGAGGGAGTCGCCCGCCGCGACGACGCGGACGGCGTGCACGAGGTCGTCGCGGCGCACGTCCTTGAGCAGGAACCCGGACGCACCGGCGTACAGCGCCTCGTACACGTACTCGTCGAGGTCGAACGTCGTCAGCATGACGACGCGGCACGTGGACTGCGCGCACACGCGGCGCGCCGCCTCCAGGCCGTCCGCGCGGGGCATCCGGATGTCGAGGAGCAGCACGTCGGGGGCGTGGCGCAGGACCGCGGTGACCGCTTCGTCGCCGTCGCCCGCCTCGGCGACGACCTCGATGTCGGGTTGCGCCTCCAGGATCATCGTGAAGCCGCTGCGGACGAGTTCCTGGTCGTCGGCGACGACGACGCGGATACTCATGGGGCGGCCCGTGGCAGGCGGGCACGCACCCGGAACCCGCCCTCGGGCCCCGGGCCGCCGTGCGCGGTGCCGCCGCAGGCCGTGGCGCGCTCCCGGATGCCGACGAGCCCGTGCCCGCCGCCGTTCGCGCGCGGTCCGGGGCCGGTGCCGTCGTCCGTCACGGTGATGGTCAACTCCCGCTCCGCCCAGTCGAGTTGTACGTCCGCCCGGGCAGCGTACGCGTGCTTGACCGTGTTGGTCAGTGCCTCCTGGACGATGCGGTACGCGGCCGTCTGCGTGTCGGGGCCGAGGGGGCGGGGGTGGCCGGTGGAGCGCAGGGTGACGCGCAGGCCGGTGGTCGCGTCGACCCGGTGGAGCAGCTCGGGCAGGTCGTCGAGGCCGGGCTGCGGGGCGCGGGCCCGGACGTCGTCGCCGAGGTCGGTGGGGTCGCGCAACACGCCGAGGATGCGGCGGAGTTGCACCATGGCGTCGCGGCCCGCGCCCGCGATGGCGTCGAACGCGGCCTCCGCCCGCTCGGGGCGGCTGCGCACCACGACCGGCCCTGCCTCGGCCTGCACGACCATGAGGCTGACGGCGTGGGCGAGGACGTCGTGCATGTCGCGGGCGATGCGGGCGCGCTCGCGGGCGGCGGCACGGGCCCGGTCGGTCTCCCGCTCGCGCTCCAGGGTCCGGGCGTGCGCCTCCAGGGTGGCGGTGTGGGCGCGTTGCAGCCGGGCGAGGATGCCGAAGCCGTACGCGCTGAGGAAGCTCAGCAGGTGGAAGGCGTACTCGAACGGTTCGGCGTGTTCCTTCATCGCCATCGTCACCGAGCCGAACACCACCCACCCGGTGAGCATGAAGCGGCGCGGCCCGCTGCGACAGTAGGCGGCGACGGTGTAGAGGACGACGAGACCGCCGTACACGACGTCGGGCGGCGGCGCGTGGTGGAGGGCCATCGCGGTGGTGAACGCCGCGACGGTGTACGCGCACGTCATCGGCGCCCGGCGCCGCCACACCAGCGGCACGGCGGTGCCCGCGCCGAGCAGGAACCCCTGCCAGGACAGCGGGTCGCCGTCGCGGTCGGGGAAGAGGAACTGGAGCGACACGGCGAACAAGACCAGCGCGGCGAGGGCGCCGTCGACGACGTACGGCGAGGTCAGGTACGGGGACGTGGTGCGCGGCAGACGCATGGGACGACTCCTCGCGGCGCGTGACGGGACCCTCCGGGCGGGGCCAGTATCGGCCGCCCGGCCCGGTGGGTCCTCGCCGGTGCGAGGGATATTTCGGTCCCCGTACGTTCTGGTCCCCGTACGTTCTGGTCCGCGTGCGGTCTAGTACGGCCGGTCGCCCGCGATGGCGACGCGCTCGGCGACACGGCGCGCGTCGCCGTAGTCCGCGACGGCGTAGTGCTGCGTGGCGCGGTTGTCCCAGAACGCGACGTCGCCCGCCTGCCAGCGGAAGCGGACCTGGAACTCCGGGACGTGTGCCTGCTGGAAGAGGAGCCGCAGCAGGCGGTCGCTCTCGGCGCGGTCGAGGCCGACGATGCGGGTGGTGAAGGAGGTGTTGACGAAGAGCATGCGCCGTCCGGTCTCGGGGTGGCGGCGCACGACCGGGTGGCGGACGGGCGGGAAGGTGTCCTGCCAGCGGGCGAGGCGCTCGGGCCCGTAGAAGCGGCGGAAGCCGGGCAGGAAGTCGTGCTCGGCGACGGCTCCGTCGATGCGGGCCTTCACGTCGTCGGGGAGGTTGTCGTAGGCGGCGGCCATGTCGGCCCACATGGTGTCGCCGCCGAACGGCGGGACCTCGCGCAGTTGCAGTACGGCTCCCATGGCGGGCCGCTCGCGGAAGGTGACGTCGGTGTGCCACACGTTCTCGAACGACGGGGTGCCCGCGGCGCCCTTGTCGAAGCGTGCGACGTCGTCGCTGTCGCCGCGCTCCAGGAGCGGGTTGGTCTCCAACTCGCCCCAGTTGAGCGCGAATCGGCGCTGGCTGTCGCTGCTGAGGTGCTGGCCGCGGAAGAACAGCACCTTCCATTCGAGCAGGGCCCGGTTCAGCTCTTCGCGCAGGGCGTCGGTGAGCGGGCGCGCGAGGTCGAGGCCGCGGATCTCGGCGCCGATGGTGGCCGCCTGCGGGACCAGCTCGAACAGTTCGTAGGGGCGCTCGCGCCATCCGTCGGGCGTACGGCGCAGCAGGCGCCGCCCTTCGTAGAGGCCGTCGGCGGGAATGGGCGCGGGGCGCAGGGGGGCGATGGCAGGCGTTTCGGGGGACAGTTCCGTCACGGACATGGGCACTCTCCGGAAGGCGCGCGGTGATCGCGTACTCGCGGCGGTGGCGGGAGACGCGAGGGGGAGCCGTACGGGCGCGGCCCACGCGAAGAGGTCCAGGGGGCCCGCGGAACGTACGGAGAAGGAAGCGACGAGGGACCGGCGGTCCTGCTACAAGCCGCTGCGCGCGCAACCACATCGGTCCGGCGCGGTGGCCGTTCCGAACGCGTGGGCGCGATAGGTGAACATGCCCTCATCCTGCGCCGAGGATGATCATCGCGTCAAGAGCGCGCCGCCCCCGCGTTCGGCGGGGGCGGCGGTCGGGGTGCGGTTCAGGCCACCGGGACAGGGACCGGGAAGGTGGGGTACTCCACGCCGGAGACGTGCTGGACGACGCGGATCACCTGGCACGAGTAGCCGAACTCGTTGTCGTACCAGAGGTAGAGGATCGCGTTGTCGCCGTCGACCTTGGTCGCGCCCGCGTCGACGATGGAGGCGTGGCGCGAGCCGATGAAGTCGCTGGAGACGGCGTCGGGCGCGCTGATGAAGTCGATCTGCCGCTTGAGCGGTGAGGTCAGCGAGACCTGGCGCAGGTAGTCGAGGACCTCCTCGCGGGTGGCCTCGCGGCCGAGGCGCAGGCTGAGGATGGCGATCGACACGTCGGGGACGGGCACGCGGATCGAGCTGCCGGTGATCGGCGCCTTGAGGTCGGGCAGCGCCTTGGCGACGGCGGAGGCGGCGCCGGTCTCGGTGATGACCATGTTGAGCGGCGCCGAGCGGCCGCGCCGGTCGGCCTTGTGGTAGTTGTCGAGCAGGTTCTGGTCGTTGGTGAACGAGTGGACCGTCTCGACGTGGCCGCGCAGGACCCCGTACTCGTCGGCCATGGCCTTGAGCGGCGGCACGATGGCGTTGGTGGTGCAGGAGGCGCAGGACAGGATGCGCTCGTCCGGCTTGATGGTGTCGTGGTTGACGCCGTGGACGATGTTGGGCACGTCGCCCTTGCCGGGGGCGGTCAGGACGACCTTGTCGATGCCGGGGCGCAGGTGCTGGGAGAGACCCTCGCGGTCGCGCCACTTGCCGGTGTTGTCGATGAGGATCGCGTCGCGGATGCCGTAGTCGGTGTAGTCGATCTCCGACGGGTCGTTCGCGTGGATCACCTTGATGGCGTTGCCGTTGGCGTTGATCGTGCCGTTCGTCTCGTCAACGGTGATCGTGCCCTGGAACTGGCCGTGGATGGAGTCCCGGCGCAGCAGCGACGCCCGCTTCACGATGTCCTCGGCGGCCCGCTCGCCGCCGCCGCGCACGACGATGGCGCGCAGGCGCAGGCCGTTGCCGGAGCCCGCCTTCTCGATGAGGAGGCGGGCGACGAGGCGGCCGATGCGGCCGAAGCCGTAGAGGACGACGTCGCGTCCGGCGCCGCGCTCGATCTTGGCCGCGCCCAGGGCCCCCGCGACGGCCTCGGCGGTGAACTCCTCGACGGAGAGCCCGCGTTCGTCGGCGCGGTACGTCGTCGCGAGCATGCCGATGTCGATCTGCGAGGGGCCCAGGTCGAGGCCGGCGAGGGCGCGCAGGAACGGCATCGTCTCGGTGACCGAGAGCTCGGCGCCGGCTATCTGCCGGGCGAATCGGTGGGTCTTGAGGATGCTGACCACCGACTTGTTCACCAAGGAGCGGCTGTGCAGCAGGACGTTGACGTCCCGCTCCCTGTGCAGCTTCCCGATGATCGGGATCATCGACTCCGCGGTCTCCTCGCGGTGCTTCCAATTGGTGAACGAGTCGTCATTGACAGTCACGTGCGTCTCTTTCGAGCTAGGCGGCGCTCATATGCTAACCCGCCCGTTCAGCGGCGCTCCGGCGCCCCCTTGAAGGGTCCGTTTCCGCCGAACGCCAGCTCCGCGAAGCGCTCACCCATGCGGCGGTGGGCGGTGGCGTCGGGGTGGATGCCGTCGGGCAGCGGTAGCTCGGCGAAGTCCTCGTCGCCGTAGAGCGCGCGGCCGTCGAGGTAGTGCAGGTGCGGGTCGTCGGCGGCGCGCTGCTCGACGATGCGGGACAGCTCCGCGCGGATCACGTTCAGGGTGAGCTTGCCCTGGGCGCGTTCGGCGGGGTCGCCCATGGCCCGGAACGTGAACCGGCCCTCGGCCATCTCGCTCAGGTCGGGCGCGCCGGGGCCCGGGGTGTCCTCGTGGATCGGGCAGAGGACCGGGGAGACGACGAGCAGGGGGGTCGTCGGATGCCCTTCCCTGAGGGTGTCGAGGAAGCCGTGCACCGCCGGGCCGAAGGCGCGCAGCCGCATCGCGTCGTAGTTGACGATGTTGATCCCGATCTTGACGCTGATCAGGTCGGCCGGGGTGTCCCGCATGGCCCGGGCGGTGAACGGGTCGAGCAGGGCGCCGCCGCCGAACCCGAGGTTGACGAGGTCGACGTCGGCGAGGGCCGCCGCGCGCGCGGGCCAGGTCGTCGTGGGGCTCGCGGCGTTGGAGCCGTGGCTGATGGAGCTGCCGTGGTGCAGCCACACCGGCCGGCCGCGCTGTGCCGCGGGCTCGACGGGGGCGTCGGTGCGCAGGGCGAGCAGCTCGGTGGTCTCGTCGTGCGGGAGCCAGATCTCGACGTCCTTCATGGCGCCGGGAAGCTCGTCGAACCGCAGGGTGCCGGGCGCGCCCGGGGAGCGCCCGAAGGCGCCGGTGGCCATGTCGATGGTCAGGACGTCGCCCCCGCTCACACTCCCCTGCCGCGCGAGCCGCCCGTCGATGAGCAGGTCGTAGATGCCGTCGGGCCTGCCGGGCACGCCGGTGTAGGCGCGCTTGGTCGGCAAGGTGTCCAGCTCGATGACGGTGGCGCGGCTGCGGAAGACGATCCGGACGCCGGAGGGCTGGCTCTCGACCATGGCGAGCTGCCCGTCGGTGTTCTGCGCGCGGGCCCAGGCGGGGAGCCGGTGCGGCAGGAGCCCGCGCTCGGTGCGCTCGACGTCGAGAGCGCCGCGCAGGAGCTCGGGGGTGAGCGGGGTGGTGATGTTCACGTTGCTGTCCATATCGCTGTCCATATCGCTATCGCTGTCCATACCTTCGATGTGCCCTCAACCTGTTGATCGATGGGGCGGTCAGGAGTCCCGCTCCGGCCAGTTCCGCAGCAGCGCGTCGAGCGCGTCCAGCGTCCGGAGCCACGTCTCGTCCGTGTCCGGGGCGCTGTGGCTGAAGCTGCCGCTCATCTCCAGGCTCACGTAGCCGTGGAAGACGCTGCCGAGGAGGCGCACGGCGTGGGTCTGGTCGGGTTCGGCCAGGTCGTAGCCGCGCAGCAGGGCGCGGGTCATCCGGGAGTGCCGGGGGCCCGCGCTGGCGGCGGCCGCGTCGGGGTCGAGGCGGAACTGGGACGCGGCGTAGCGGCCGGGGTGCTCGCGGGCGTAGTCCCGGTAGACGTTGCCGAGGGCGCTGAGCGCGTCCTTGCCCGCGCGGCCGGCGAGCGCGTCGGCGGCGCGGTCGGCCATCTCCGCCAGGGCGAGCATCGCGATCCGGACCTTGAGGTCGTGCGAGTTCTTCACATGCGAGTACAGGCTCGCGACCTTGACGTCGAACCGGCGGGCCAGCGCCGAGACGGTGACGTGCTCGAACCCCACCTCGTCGGCCAGCTCGGCCCCGGCCCGCGCCAGCCGCTCCGCGTTCAGCCCTGCTCGCACCATGCCCGTACGTCCTCCATGTAGCTCTAGCTCGACCTTGCACTCATTATGCATTTGCCTAAAACCTTTAGGCAAATTAGCCTCGGTCTTATGAAGCCACTGACCGAACGGGAGATCCGTTCCGCATTCGTGAACTGCACCAAGGGCGAGGCGACCCGGATGAACATCCCGCGCGATCTGGCCGACCGCCCCTGGGACGACCTGGACTACTTCGGCTGGCGGGACCCCCAGGCGCCCGACCGCGCCTACCTCGTCGCCGAACTCGACGGCCGCCTGCGCGGGGTCGCGCTGCGCGCCTCGCACACCGGGGCGTCGATGACGCGGCGCAGCATGTGCTCGTTCTGCGTGACCACGCACACCGGCGGCGTCTCGCTCATGGTCGCGCCCAAGGCGGGCAAGGCCGGGAAGCAGGGCAACTCGGTGGGCGCGTACATCTGCAGCGACCTCGCCTGCTCGCTGTACGTGCGCGGCAAGAAGGACGCGGGCATGGGATCGCGCCTGCACGAGACGCTGACGGTCGAGGAGAAGGCCGAGCGGACGATGGCGAACCTGGCGACGTTCGTCGCGAAGGTCACCGCGTAGGCGCCGACCCGGCAACCCCGGGCTCCCCCGCGACCACTAGGTGCTGAACCGGCACCCCGCCGGAACGGGACGAGACGATGCGGGAGACCACGATGAGCCGACGCACGACACAGCGCCCCCTGGCACGGCGCCTCTCCGCCACCCTGACCGCGGCGGCCCTCACCGCGGGCGCCGGAGTGGCCCTGTCCGTGCCGGAGGCGTCCGCCGCCGCCGCGGGCGCCACCGGCTACGCGACGCAGAACGGCGGCACGACGGGCGGCGCGGGCGGCACCACCGTGCGCGCCACCACGGGCACCCAGATCCACCAGGCCCTGTGCGGCCGCGCCGCCGCCGACACCCCGCTCACCATCCAGGTCGAGGGGACGATCAACCACGGCAACACGAGCAAGGTCTCCGGCGACAGTTGCGACACCGCCGCCGGGGTGATCGAGCTGAAGAAGGTCAAGAACGTCACTCTCGTCGGCGTCGGCAGCGGTGCTGTATTCGATCAACTCGGCATCCACATCAGGGAGTCGAGCAACATCGTCATCCAGAACGTCACGGTCAGGAACGTGAAGAAGTCCGGCTCCCCCACCTCCAACGGCGGCGACGCCATCGGCATGGAGAAGAACGTCCGCAACGTGTGGGTGGACCATGTCTCCCTCGCCGCGTCCGGCGGCGAGGACGAGGGCTTCGACGGCCTCTTCGACATGAAGAACAACACGCAGTACGTGACCCTGTCCTACAGCACGCTGCGCAACAGCGGCCGCGGTGGCCTCATCGGCTCCAGCGAGAGCGACCTGTCCAACGGCAACGTCACGTTCCACCACAACCTGTACGAAAACCTGGACTCGCGCGCCCCCTTGCTGCGCGGCGGCACAGCCCACATTTACAACAACTCGTACGTGAAGCTGAACGAGTCGGGCATCAACGCGCGGGCCGGTGCCAAGGCCAAGGTGGAGAACAACTACTTCAAGGACTCCAAGGACGTCCTCGGCACCTTCTACACCGACGCCAAGGGCTACTGGCAGACCAGCGGCAACATCCTCGACAACGTGACCTGGTCCTCGCCCGGCGAGGAGAACAACCCGGCAGGCCCCGACATGAAGTCCACGACCACCGTCTCGGTCCCGTACTCCTACACGCTCGACAAGGCGAGCTGCGTGCCGTCGATCGTCAGCAGGACGGCGGGCGCCAGCACGGGCCTGAAGGTGTCCGACGGCAGCTGCTGACCCGTAAGGACTACGGACTTACGGACTTACGGACTCACCGACTGGGCGGGAGCGGCACCTCCGCCCGTCCGGGGCGGTGCCGCGTCGGGGCGGGTGTCGGCGACCTCGACGCGGAACACGTCCGGCAGCAGACGGAGCGTCAGGCGGCCGTGACGACAGCCACCGCGTGCGCGGTCTCCGAGCCGTTCGCGACGCCGCACCAGTCGTTCAGTTGCTGCACGGCGAGCGTACGGGCCAGGCGGACACCGCCGACGCCGACCAGGTACGACGCCCGTACCGATGCCACCCGTACGGCGATGCGGCCCCTTTCTGTACGGGTCCTGTACGGGTCCGGCCCCGTGTCCGCGCACGAGCGCCCCGCGTTGAACCATGCCCGACAGAAGGATGTGAGGACGATGCGGGACACGCAGAAGGGCTGCGCGGCCAAGCCACGGGAGGAGAAGGATCTGCCGGGCGCGTGGGCGGCGTACGGCGCGCTGCTGCGACACCTGCGCAAGCGGGCCGGGTTGCGGCAGCAGGAACTGGGCGACGCCATCGGCTACTCGCTGGAACAGGTCGCCTCGGTCGAGCAGGGGCGCCGCCCGGCGAAGGCGGCGTTCACGACGGCGGCGGACCGGACATTGGAGGCGCGGGGTTCGCTGGAAGCGCTCCAGGACGAGGTGGACCGGGGCAAGTTGCCGCGGTTCTTCCGCAACTTCGCCCAGATCGAGGCGGAGGTGGTGAGCCGCTTCTCGTACGACCCGCTGCTGGTGCCTGGTCTGTTGCAGACCGAGGCGTATGCGCGGGCCGTTTTTGCGGGGCACTGTCCGCCGTTGAGCGCCGAGATCATCGACCGGCACACCGAGGCACGGCTGTCCCGGCAGAAGTTGCTCAGCCGGGTGCCGCTCGCGGAGTTGTCGTTCACCATCGGCGAGGAGGCCCTGCGCAGCTCTGTGGGCGACCCCGCCGTCATGCGCGGACAGTGGCAACACCTGCTGGCGGTGGGCGCCTTGCGCAACGTCGAGGTGCAGGTCATGCCGGCCGCCAGCGGGTTCCACTGCGGCCTGGACGGACCGTTCGTGACGCTGGAGACCAAAGAACACCGGCACCTCGGGTACGTCGAGTCACAGGAAGTCGGGTACATCGTTCAAGATCCGGCAGATGTCAGCGCCTTCGGATTGCGCTATGGCAAGCTGCGCTCGCAGGCTTTGAACAGCGACCAGTCTGCGCGGCTCATCGAACGACTGGTAGGAGAGACATGAGCGTCGAGCAGGTATCCGAGGGCGTCCACCCGCTGCACTGGTACAAGAGCAGCTACAGCGGATCCGGCGGCGGCGACTGCGTCGAGGTCGCCGCCGGTCCCGACGCCGTCTACGTACGGGACTCCAAGGCCACCGGGAACGGCCCCGTACTACGGGTCGGCCGGGACCAGTGGGAGGCGTTCATGGCACTGTCACGCCCCTAAGGGCGCGGCAGCGCTTGGGTCCTAGTGACCCCGGAACGCCTCCTCCAGCCACCACGCCCCGCGCTCCCGCACCACCTTCGCGTCGATGAGCAGGGGTGCGGAGCGTGGGCCCGCCACCCACTCCTCCACGGCCTTCAGGTCGTCCCGTGTCCGTACGGTGACGGCCTGGAAGCCGTACCCCCGGGCGACGGCCGCGATGTCGGTGTCCGGGAACCGGACCGTGGCGAGCGGGAAGCCGTCCGGCCCGAAGTGGTGCACCTCCGCGCCGTACGCGTCGTCGTTGTAGACGACGATGACCAGCGGGATTCCGAGCCGTCGCACCGTGTCGAGCTCGACGGCGCTCATCATCAGGCCGCCGTCCCCGAGCGCGGCCACCGCGAGCCGGTCCGGGCGGGCGAGGGCCGCGCCGACGGTGGTGGCGAGGCCGAGGCCGATGGACTGGAACGCCTGTGTGAAGCAGAGGCCCTGTTCGTCGGGGACGGACAGGTACATGGTCGGGTAGCCCATGAAGTTGCCCGAGTCGACGCCGATCACGCGCTCGGCGGGGAGGATGTCGTCCAGGGCGATGCTCAGCGTGCGCGGGTCGATGCGGTCCCGGGTGCTGGTGTCCTCGTACGGGAGGTCGCGCCAGCGCAGTCGGGCGGCGAGGGCGGAGGCGGTGCCGGGCGTCCGGTGGGCGAGGGCGTCGTGGTCGCCGAGCGCGGCGAGCGTGCGTCGCGCCGTCAGGAGGACGTCGCCGGTGATACCGAGGGCGACGGGCCGGTTGGCGCCGAGCGCCGCCGGATCGTCGTCGACCTGGACGAGCGTGGTGTCCGCGCCGATGAGCCGCCCGTGCCGGGTGGTCCACATGGTGAGCGAACAGCCCCAGCTCACCAGGACGTCGGCGCCTTGGAGCAGTTCGGCGGCGAGCGGCGAGGCGAAGCCGCCCGCCACGTCGAGGGACCACGGATTGCCTGCGAACAGGCCGCGGGCCACCGCCGACGTGGCGAGGAGCGCGCCGCACCGTTCGGCGAGCGCTTCGAGGGCGGCGCGGCAGCCGGGCCCGCGCGCACCGCGTCCGGCGAGGAGGACGGGACGCTCCGCGCGCGTGAGGAGGTCGGCGAGGGCCGCCACGTCGGTGTCGGCGGGTGCGACCGCGGGGCGCGGTGAGGGCGGCCGCACGGCCGCCAGGGCGTGGGCCGCGTCCGGGGCGTCCTCGGCCTGCACGTGGAGCGGCAGGTTGAGCACGACCGTACGGCGTTCCTGGACCGCGGTGCGCACGGCGTCGCACGCCTGCGCGACGGCGTCCGCCGCGGACGTCACCCGGGCGACCCCGGCACCGAGCGCACGCGCGAGCGCGTCCTGGTCGACGGCGAAGTTGGAGCGCGGCTGCGACGCCTCCGCCGCGACCACGACGAGCGGCGTACGGCTCTTGGCGGCCTCACCGATGCCGGTGAGGGCGTTGGTGTACCCGCACCCCTGGTGCACGCTGACCGCCGCGACGGCGCCGCTCACCCTGGCGTACGCGTCGGCCATGGTGGCGGCGCCGCCTTCGTGGCGGGTCGCGACGAAGCGCGCTCCGGCCGCCACCATCGCGTTGGTGACGTGGAAGTTGCCCGATCCGACGACGCCGAAGACCTGCCCGACGCCCGACGCGACCAGGGCCCGCCCGACCGCCTCCGCCACCTTCACGACCGCTGCCCGCCGGTGTGCTCGACCAGGGCGAGCACGCGCGCGGGGGCGCCGGAACCCGTGACGATGGGAAGGGGCCCGGCGACGAGGACGGCACCGGTCGGCGGCAGCCGGTCCAGGTTCCGCAACTGCGTGAGGCCGTACTTGCCGCTTCCCATCAGATACGAGTGACAGGGGAACGCCGGTTCGAAGCTGTGGGCGCGGCCCGCGTCGGTGCCGACGGTCTCCACGCCGAGCCCGATGACCGGCGTCCGTTCGGCGAGCCAGCGGGCGCACTCGGCGGACAGGCCGGGCGTGTGCAGGCCGCTCTCGTCGGCGTTCAGGAACGGCTCCTGCGCGTACGCCCTGCTGCTCCACCCCGTCCGCAGCAGCAGCCAGCCGCCCTCGGGCAGTGCGCCGTGCCGCTGCTCCCACGCCTGGAGGTCCGCCACCCCGACGAGGAAGTCGGGGTCCTTGGCGGCCTCGTCGGTGAAGTCGGCGACCACGGCCGGGGCGATGAGCTGCCGGGCCGGGACCGACGCGATGTCCGCGCCCTCCCTGCCGGTGACCCAGTGGTTCGGCGCGTCGAAGTGGGTGCCGGTGTGCTCGCCGGTGCGGAAGTTGTTCCAGTACCAGGCGGGGCCGCGCTCGTCGTACCGGCTGATCTCCTCCAGTTCGAACCGCGCGGTCTGCCCGAACTGGGGCGGCAGTTCGAGCACCGGGGTGCCTGACGACAAGGGAGCGGTGAGATCGACGGCCTCGATCGCGCCGCCCCGCAACCCGGCGACGAGGGCGCCGAAAACGGAAGGGGCGGGAGACGCGGAGGATGCGGCGGGCGCGGCGGGCGGTGACGGCGGCTCGGGCATGTCCGCATCTTGGGGGCAACGGCGCCGTGCGCGCCACAGTGGATCCCCAACTTTTTGCAAGGACCCGCCATGTACGTGGTCCGCTATGGCGATCAATGTGGTCGACCTGGTAGGCAGGATGACGTGACGTTACGTCAGGTAAGGACGAGAACGCGTGAGGCGGCCGTCGCCACAGTCGCCCTCGCGCTGCTGCTGACGGCGTGCGGCGACTCCGACTCGGACAGCGCGGGTGCCGGGCGGGACGACCATGTCACCGTCGCCGCGCTTCCGTTGACGGACTCCGCGGCGCTGTACCTCGCCCGTGACCGCGGCCTCTTCGCGAAGGAGGGGCTGAAGGTGACGATCCAGCCGGTGCAACAGAGCCTCCAGGCGTTGCCCGCGCTGACGAAAGGGCAGGTCGATGTCATCGCGAGCGCGAACTACGTGACGTTCCTCCAGGCGTACGAGAAGGGCACGCTCGACGTACGGGTCCTCGCGGAGGGTGTACGGACCGCACCGCACATGATGGACGTGCTCGTGCCCAAGGACTCCGGCATCAAGAGTGCGGCTGATCTGGACGGCAAGAAGGTCGCCGTCAACATTCTCAACAACATCCAGACATTGACCCTCAACGCAATACTGGACAAGCGGGGAGTCGGCCGACCGGACTATCGGCAGATAGCGTTTCCGCAGATGGGGCCCGCGCTCGAACGGGGCCAGGTCGATGCGGTGCACGCCGTCGAGCCGTTCGACAGCTCGATCCAGGACGACCTCGGGGCGCGGATCGTCCTGGACGGGGGCGCCGACCCGGTCCAGGCGATGCCGATCAGCGGGTACGTCACCACGGCCCGATACGTGAAGGACCATGCGGAGACCGCCGCCAAGTTCCGGCGCGCGATCGAGGCGGCGTCGAGGATCGCGGCGCGGGACCCTTCCGCCGTGCGCGCGGAGCTGCCGAAGTACACGAAGGTGACAGCGGCGCAGGCCAGGACGATGGGGTTGCCGTCGTACCCGGCGACGGCCGACCCGGCGCGGTTGCGACGCCTCGTCGGCCTCATGCGGGAACAAGGGCTGCTGAAGAAGGACGTCGACCCGTCGGCGCTGCTGGTGAAGTGAGCGGGGAAGGCGGCCGTCCGTGAGGCGGCGCCACAGCCGTCGGGGCAGCCGTCGGGGCACCGACATCGGGCTCGGCGTCCTCGGTGTGCTGCTCGCCTTCGGCGTGTGCGAGGCGGTGCCGCGTGCGGGGCTCGTGCGGCGCACCTACCTTCCGCCCGCGTCCGACGTCCTCGCGCGGGCCGTGGAACTGGCCGGCGACTCCGCGTTCCTCGACGGGGTCGCCGCGACGGTGCGCTGCTGGGCGCTCGGTCTGGGCCTGGCCTGTGCCATCGCCGTGCCGACGGGGCTGCTGCTCGGAAGCGTGCCGGTCGTCGACGCGGCGGTGCGGGCCATCGTGGAGTTCCTGCGGCCCATGCCGTCCGTGGCGCTCATCCCGCTGGTGTCCCTGCTCCTCGGCTCGGGTGCCGAGACCGAGATCGCGCTCGTCACGTACGCCTCCGTGTGGCCCATCCTCTACAACACGATGTACGGCCTCGGCGAGAGCGACCCCCTCGCCAAGGACACGCTGCGCGCCTTCGGCTTCGGCCGCCTCTCCGTACTCCTCCGCGTCGAACTGGCCGGTGCGGCTCCCTTCATCGCCGCGGGCATCCGCATCTCGGCGTCGGTCGCCCTCATCGTGGCAGTGGCCACGGAACTGTTGTCCGGCTTCGGTCAGGGCCTCGGCATCCACATCGCCCAGTCCCAACTCGCGACGAACGGCACGCGGGACGTCTTGGCGGGCGTGGTGTGGGCCGGGGCGCTCGGCCTGGTCATCAACGGGCTGCTGGTGCGGGCGGAGGCGGCGTTGTTCCCGTGGACACCGGAGAGGAGGGGGCGGACCGGTTCGCGGGTGGTGTTCGCGCGGGCGGGGAGAGGTGCGGGGAGTTCGTGGCGGTCAGCGGGCGAGCGGCCCCCTCGGCAGGCGGCGGACGCTTCGGCGAGCACACGGCCCCCGCGAACGACGGCCCGTACGGTGGAAGGCGCGCAGGTCCGAGAGGCGGAGGCGGCCCTGGCAGACACAGGTGCAGGACGAGAAGCAACCGGCTCTCCACCCGAGCCCCAGACCGGACCACAACCGACTGACACCACTGCCGACGCCCCGGCGGCAAACACCCGCGCCGGACGACGGGCGACGAGACCCCCAGCCGAACGCCGGACCAGGCCGGAACCCGCCGACACCACCACCCATGCCCCGGCGACCGACACCCACGCCGGACAACGAACGACGACACCCCCAGCCGACAGCCGGACCAGGCCGCAACCCGCCGACACCACCACCCACGACCCGGCGACCGACACCCATACCGGACAACGAACGACGACATCCCCAGCCGACAACCGGACCAGGCCGCAACCCGCCGACACCACCACCCACGACCCGGCGACCGACACCCACGCCGGACAACGAACGACTGGGCCGCCCCCAGTTGCAGGTCAGGCCGGACCGGAACCGACGGACACCTCCCTCGGCGACAGTCGGCCGGTGTGGGGGGCGGCAAGCGTTCCCGGGGATGGTCGGCCCGGTCGTTCGGCGCTGGGGCGTTGGGACAGCGGTTCGGCGGTGTTCCGTGCGGTGGGTGGTCCCCTGGGGGCCCGGTCGGCGGTTCGGACGGGGCGTGCCCTTCTTCGGTGGACGGTGCTTCTTCTCGCGGTCGGGGTCTGGGAGGTGGCCGCACGCGCGCGTGGGAGTGTGTTTTTTCCTCCGCCCTCCCGCATCGCTCGGCACGCCTACGCACTCTGGTTCTCCGGGCCCGCCCGGCATCTGTTTCTCACCGGGGACGCGCTGGGCACCATTGGGCCGAGCCTTGGGCGTATGGCGGCCGGGTTCTCGGTCGCCGCCGCCGTCGGGGGCGTGCTCGGGGTCGTCGTCGGGCGGTCGCGGCGGGCGTACGCGCTCTGTGATCCCGTGCTGCAGTTCGCGCGGGCCGTTCCGCCGCCCGCGCTGGTGCCGGTCTTCGTCGTGGTCCTGGACTTCGGTACGCCGATGCAGGTCGCGTCGATCGTGTTCAGCGCCGTGTGGCCCGTGCTCATCAACACGGCGGAGGGCGCCCGCAACACCGACCCCCTCCGGATGGAGGTCGCCGCCGTGCTGCGGCTCACCCCGGTCGAACGGCTCCGGTTCGTGATCGTGCCCTCGGCCCTGCCGCGCGTCTTCGCGGGGCTGCGGCTGAGCCTGTCCCTCGCGTTGATCCTGATGGTGTTCTCGGAGCTGCTGCCCGGCACGGAGAACGGCATCGGCTTCACCCTCACCGACGCCCAGTCCCGCTCGGACCTGCCCACCGTATGGGCCGCCCTTGCCCTGCTCGGCGTCCTCGGCTATCTGCTCAACTCCGGCCTGCTGGCGATCGAGAGACGCCTGCTGACCCCAGGAAGGACGGCGTGACCCACGTGAGCGACCGTACCGGGACCACCGTCCGCGAGGCCGTCGTCGGCCTCCTGCGCGACACCGGCATGACCACCGTCTTCGGCAACCCCGGCTCCACCGAACTCCGCATGTTCCGGGACTGGCCCGACGACTTCCGCTACGTTCTCGGCCTCCAGGAGTCCACGGCGGTCGCCATGGCCGCGGGCCACTCGCTGGGCACGGGCCGCGCGGCGTTCGTCAGCCTGCACTCCGCCGGCGGCGTCGGGCACGCCCTGGGCGCCGTCTTCAACGCGTACCGCGACCGCGTGCCGCTGGTGATCGTCGCCGGACAGCAGACCCGCTCCCTGCTCCAGTCGCGCCCGTTCCTGGGCGCCGACGAACCGGCCCAGTTCCCGCGCCCGTACATCAAGTCCGCCCGTCAGCCCGAGCGCGCCGCCGACGTACCGGCCGTCCTCGCGGAGGCGCACCGGGTGGCGATGACGCATCCGCGCGGGCCGGTGTTCGTCTCCGTACCGGAGGACGACTGGGACCGGCCGGCCGAACCGGTCGCGCCCCGGACCGTGCACACCGGGTTCACCGCGGAGCCGGACGCGCTGGCCGCGCTCGCCGCCCGCCTGAACGCCTGTGTCCGCCCCGCGCTCGTGATCGGCCAGGGCGTGGAGGACGAGGCGGCGCTGCCCGAGGCGCTGGCGCTCGCCGAGCGGACCCGCGCCGGGGTGTGGATCAGCCCGCTGTCCGGCCGCTCCGGCTTCCCCGAGTCGCACCCGCTCTTCCAGGGCTTCCTGCCCCCGGTGGCGGGCCGACTGGCCGCGCGCCTGGCCCCGTACGACGTAGTGGTGGCGCTCGGGACGCCCGTGTTCACGTACCACGTGGCGGACGACAGCCCGCCCCTCGCGCCCGGCACGGACCTCTTCCACCTCGACTGCGACCCGGCCCAGGCGGCGTGGCTGCCCACCGGCACGAGCCTGATCACGACGCTGCGACCGGCCCTCACGCAACTCCTCCCCCTGATGCGGCAGTCGGACCGCAAACCACCCGCCCCCCGCACACCACCCGCGACGCCGATCGCCGGGGACCGTCTCACGCCCGAACTCGTCCTCGACGAGCTGCGCCGCCGCCTGCCCCGCGACCGCGTCCTCGTCGAGGAGGCGCCCAGCCACCGTGACGCGCTGCACGCGCGCGTGCCCGTCGATCTGCCGGGCGGGTTTCTCACGGCGGGCAGCGGCGCCCTCGGCTGGGGCCTGCCGCTCGCGGTCGGCCGCGCGCTCGCCGACATGCGGCGCGTGGTGTGCGTCCTGGGCGACGGCTCCGCGCTCTACTCCGTGCAGGCGCTGTGGACGGCGGCCCGCCACCGCGCCCCGGTCACCTTCGTGATCCTCGACAACGGCGGCTACGGGGCGGTCAGTGCCCTCGGCCGCCGGCTCGGCATCGCCCACGTGCCCGGCACGGACCTCGGCGGCATCGAGTTCTCGCGGCTCGCCGAGGCGTTCGGGTGCGCCTCCGACCACGCCGACCGGCCGGACGAACTCGGCAAGGCCCTGGACCGCGCGGTGACGCGCCTCGGTGACGGCGACGGCCCCCACCTCCTCCACCTCCGCGTCACCGGCACCGAGGGCGTCCTGTACGAACCCTGGGCCGAGTGAGGGCACCGTATGCTCCGCCTCGACTCCGTGAGCCAGTACTACGGCGACCACCACGTCCTGCACGACGTGACCCTGACCGTCCCCGACGGCCAACTCCTCTGCGTCGTCGGCCCGTCCGGCTGCGGCAAGTCCACCCTGCTGCGCACCATCGCCGGACTGCTGCCCACGCGCGCGGGCACGGTCACCGTCGACGGCACACCCGTCACCGGCGTCCCGGACCGGCTCGCCGTCGTCTTCCAGGACTACGGCCGCTCCCTCCTCCCCTGGCTCACCGTCCGCGACAACGTGGCGCTCCCCCTGCGCCGCCAGGGCCTGCGCCGCGCCGCACGCCGCGAGGAGGCCGAACGCATCCTGGACCGCGTCGGCCTGCTCACCGCCGCCCGCCGCCACCCCTGGCAGCTCTCCGGCGGCATGCAGCAGAGAGTCGCCATCGCCCGCGCGCTGGTCGTCCGCCCGTCACTGCTGCTCATGGACGAACCGTTCGGCTCGCTCGACGCGCAGGCGCGCGAGGACCTGGAGGACCTCCTCCTCGACGTCCACCGCACCGAGGGCACGACGATCGTCTTCGTCACGCACGACATCGACGAGAGCGTGTACGTCGGTGACCGCGTCGTCGTCCTCTCCCCCGGCCCGGGCTCCCGCGTCGCCCTGGACCTGCCGGTCGGGCTGCCCCTGAAACGCGACCAGATCACCACCCGCGGCCTGCCCGAGTTCGTGGCGCTGCGGGCGGAGGTCGGACAGGCCGTACGGACCCGGAACGGCCCGGTCGAGCCGTAGCCGGCTGTTCGAGCCGGGGTCAGAACCAGTGCAGGCAGTGCGGGGCGCGTTCGGTGCGGAAGAGCGCGTCCGCGCGCGCCGACGCCTCCGCGTGGTGGGCCCGTACGTGCCCCGCCCGCACCAGCGTGCTGGGGGCCACGCCGCCGAGGTACAGCGAGCCCAAGTCCCGTACGTCCATGGAGAGATCGGGCTCCCGGTCCGTCGGCTCGCACGCGGCCTCGCCGTCGCGCACCGTCAGCAGGTAGCGGCCCTGCTCGGTGAGGAACGGGTCGTCGACGTCGAGGACGAGTTCACCGTCCGCGGACCAGCGCCGAGCCGTCAGGGCGCGCGGGATGTCGAGGAGGCGCACCCACAGCCAGTCGCTGTGCTCGGTCACCTCGCCCGCGCGGAGGTCGGCGAGCTGCCAGCGCAGGGGGTGGTCGGGCGGGACGTGCCGGAAGACGGCCCGCGTGATCAGGTCGTGGCCGAGGGCGAAGCGGGCCAGCGCGGTGTAGACCGTGTCATCCGCGGTGATCGTCTCGTCGACCGTCAAGGTGGCGGGGTCGCCGCCGATGGAGTAGCTGGCGTACCCGTCTGGCGTACCGTCCGCGCCCCGGTGGACGGCGACGTAGCGCGGCGCCTCGGAGACCGGGGGCTGTCCGGCCCCGCGAGCCCACCAGCGGTGCGGCCGGGAGAGCGCGCCGTGCTGGGCTCGGCGGTATCGGTCGTAGACCTGTTCGAGGACTTCGCCGCAGTCGGAGCGGCGCAGCACCTCGACCGACCCGGTGTCCGCGCCCGTCTCCTGCGGGGTGGTTCGCGCCCGGGGCGCGGCGGGAGCGGCGCGGTGGCGGGTCACCGCCAGACGCGTCGTGAAGGTCGCGGGGCCGTACCCGAACCTGCCGTAGATCGCCGCCTCGGAGGCGAGCAGCACGGAGAGGAATTCGCCCCGGGCCCGTACGTCGGCAAGCTGGCGCCGCATCAGGGCGGTGAGCACGCCACGGCGCCGGTGCGAGGGCACGACGCCGACCCCGGTCACCCCGGCGACAGGGGTGAGCGCCCCTCCGGGCAGCGTGAGGTCGAGGGAGTACGCGCCCGCCGTGCCCACGGGCCGCCCGTCCGCTCCGAGGGCCATGAGGCCGCGGTCCATCTCGAGCGCCGACCACCAGCGGCCATCGCCCGCGACCGGGGGCTCCGGGAACTTCCCGAACGCCATGTGGAGCGTGTCGACGAACAGCTCCAGGTCGTCGTCGGTGGTGGGGCGTATCTCCATCGGTGCAGCTCCCTACTTCGGCAGGCCGCCGGTGTCGGCGCGTCGGACTCTGTGGACCCAACGCTCACGGCCCCGCGTAAGTCCCCCTCGCTACCCAAACGGCCCGGCCGACGGTATTTTCAGCGCGGGCTCTCTCTCAAGCTTCACCAGTTGAGAGGGGACATCTCATGGACAACAGCAAGCCCAACACATGGCAGCGGCTCTTCGAGTTCGCGGCCGCCGTCGCAGTCCAGACGACGGGCACCGTTCTCGGTGGCCTGATTCTCTACGTCTGGCTCGGCCAACAGTGACCGGGAGAGGGCCAAGCCCCCGCACCGGCCGGTCCCCCGGCCCGCGCGGGGGCGGGACCGGCCCGGAGGCCCCGGGACCCGGGCGATACAGACCGTTCTCCTCACTCTTCGCTAACCTGGCCCCATGACCCAGAGCACGAAACCGGGCGGTACCTCGACCTCGCAGGCGCGGGCGCGGTTGCTCGCCACGGCGACACGGATCTTCTACGCGGAGGGGATCCACTCCGTCGGCGTCGACCGGATCATCGCGGAGGCGCAGGTCACCCGGGCCACCCTCTACCGCCATTTCAAAGGCAAGGAGGACCTCGTCCTGGCCTACCTCGACCTGGCGGACCGGGAGATGCGGGCGCAGGCCGAGGCCGCGCAGGCGGGTGCGGAGTCGGCGGCCGACAAGGTCCGCGCCGTCTGCCGGGCCATCACCGCCGGAATCCAGTCCCCCGGGTTCAGGGGCTGCGCCTTCCTCAACGCGGCGGCGGAGTACCCCGACCGCGAACACCCCGTGCACCGCGCTGTCCTGACGCACCGTCAGTGGTTCCTGGAGACCGTCACGGAGCTGCTGGCCAAGACCGGTGAGGGACCGGCCGAACCCGCGGGCCGCCACCTGGTCATGCTCCGGGACGGCGCGATGGCCTCCGGCTGCCTGGCCGACCCCGTACTGGTCTCCGAGACCTTCCTGGAGGGCGTGGAGGGGATCCTGCTGGCGCGCGCCGCCTGATCCCACCCGGCCCCCAGCGTCCCGTCAGGGCGCCGGGTGCGCGGACCCGCAGACGGACCCTGTGGCGGTCCGCAGCGCCTGACGGTGCAGCCCGTCGAGGTGTTCCCGCGCCGCGCCCGACCCGCCGGCCAGGGCGAGCCGCACCGCGCAGGTCACGGGCCGCTCCCGTACGCGCTCCGTCTCCTTGAGCTCCCGCAGCAGGGCCGTGGTCAGCCCGTCGAGCCGTTCACGGATCCTGGCCAGGTCGGGGCGCTCGGTGGGGGCCTCCTCGGGATGGGCTGCCCAGCGCTCGAACAAGCCCCGCTGCACGCTCTTGCTCGCGGTGATCTGGTCGCGGAAGAACGCCGTCGCCGCGCCGGGGTCCACCCCGGCCGCCTCCGCCTTCCTGCGGACCTGCGCCAGGACTTGCTCCTCGCGCACCGGGTCCTCGATGGGCGAGTCGGTGCCGTACTTGGACGCGGCCACGTCGTCGCTCACCCGGAGCCGCTCGATGACCAGGTCCGTCAGCGGCCCGAGCCCGCCGAGCGACCCGGCGCTCAGGACCGTACGGTCGGCGGGCACGGGGCTCGACTCGGCGCCCGCCGCCACCGCCTGAGGGGTCGTCAGCACTGCTGCGGCCAGCAGCGTACCGGCGATCACAGCGGGACGTCGCCCGGTCATCGGCCCTCCTTCGCGGCGCGGCCCAGACGCAGCGCCGAGACGAGGAAGAAGATGCCGCCCGGTACCGCGTAGCCGACCGCGCTGGTGAGGGCGGGCTCGTCCGCACCGGCCGACGCGACGAACGAGGCACCGGCCAGGACCGAGATGGCGCCGCTGAGGATCATCGGCCACTGTCCGCCCATGGCGCGGCGCGGCACGGCGACGATGAGCTGCACGAGGCCGGACAGGATCGCCCAGGCGCCCCATACGCGCAGGACCGCCGGGACGCCGGACGCGGCGGCGATCGCGACGCCGACGGCCGCGGCCAGGCTGACCACCATGTTCACGTAGAGCACCGTAGGCGATCCGGGCGCTCCGGTGGCGCGCGACGCCCGCGCGTCGACGACGGCGGCGCCCACGTCGAACAGCGGGTACAGCACGAGCAGCACGGCGCCGACCGGGGTGATCTCCGATGCCATCGTGAACATCACGAGCGCCCAGACGATGGCGAAGCCGAACCGGACGAAGTACAGGCGGCGCAGTGCGGCGGCGGTGTTGGTGACGCCGGGTGCGGCGGTGAGGGTGGTCACGACGGGTCCTCTCAGGGAAGAACGAACGTTCTGTACCCTCAGAGTGGCAAGCGTGGTCCACCCTGTCAAGACCGAACGTTCTCCCTCAGATACGCACCGGATCGACCGGGCCCGCGCGATGGACGCTGACCGCGTAACCGCCACCCCCGTAAGGGTCGGCGTCCCATGTCGCGCATCGGTTCACGAGTGCGAGACCGGCCGCCGCGCAGTACGCGTCGTACTCCGGCAGCGTGAGAGCGGGCGGCACGGGCAGATGCGCCGCGTCCAGGCCGAAGCCCGCCACGAGCAGGCCGCCCGGGCGGAGGACCGCGGCGAGGCGCTGGACCACCGTGGCCTCCGTGCCGGGCGCGAGCAGGGGCAGGACGTTCCCGGCGGCGACCACGAGGTCGAAGTCCGGGGCGAGGCCGAGCGGGGCCGGTGCGAAGTCGGCGAGATCGACCTGGAGGAAGGGCAGGTGCGGTGCCCGCTCCCGCGCCACGTCGAGCATCGAGGCGTCCAGGTCGATCCCCACGCAGTCGTACCCGAGCTCCGCCAGCCGGATCATGACGCGCCCGGTGCCGCACCCGGCGTCGAGCACCCGCGCCCCGGCGGGCACGAGCGCCGCGCAGAACGCGGCCTCGCCGTGCACGTCCTTCCCGCCCCGGCGCAGTGCGTCGAAGCGGGCGGCGTACTCCTCCCCGGACGTCCCACCGGTCAGTTCCTGCCAACGGCTCATGTGATCGACTATAGGTGGCCGGGGCGGAGGCGATCAGGAGGCGACGAAGCGGGCGATCTGGCCGAGGACGACCGTGTCCGTCAGGTATCCGAGGTGGGTCTGGCAGAGCACGTTGTTGTTGGTCGCGCCGTCGAGCCGGGTGCTCGTGTACGGGATGATGATGCCGTCGCACGCCGAGTACCAGGTGGCGTACTTGGTGGAGCCGGGCGTCTCGTCACCGGAGGAGATCTGGGAGATGAACGAGGAGCCCGGGTACATCTGCTGGCAGGTCGTGTAGATCAGACAGGCCCCGGCGTAGGTGGTGCCGTGGTTGGCGCCCGCGATCGAGGCGAGGTGGCTGACGCTGGTGTTGCCGCCGAGCACCTTCAGGTAGTACTGGCTGACCAGGCCGCCCATGGAGTGGTTGACGATGGCGACCTTGTCGGCGCCGGTCCGTGCCTTGACCGTGTTGACGTACGAGGCGAGGCCCTGCGCGTTGGTGATGTTGTTGCCGTACGAGTTGTACTCGTAGGCGAACAGGTTGGAGCTGGACCAGCCGTTGGCGCGGAAGACGCTCATGGCGGTGATCCAGTTGGAGGCGCTGCCGGTGTAGCCGTGGACGAAGACGACCGGTGTGCTGGTGGACAGCGGCTGCGCGGCGGACCGCTCGGCCGCGGCCGGTGCGGCGGCGGCTCCGGTGTCGGCGGCGCCCGCCGCCGTGGCCGGGGAGAAGAAGGTGAATGCGGCGGCGGTGGCGACGAGCACACCGAGCAGCCGACGCGGGGAACGACGGGATGCGGAGCTCATGGAGCCCTCCTGTCGGGGTGGGGGTAGCTGTCCCGACCAGGGTCATGGCGCCGGGCCCGCGCGCCATCGGTGAAATCACCGGTGTTGACAGGGTGGTGGGGCGTGCGTGCGGGCCCGCTCGCCCTGGTGCCGGGTACGGTGCCGAACTACTGCCGGTGACCGGTCCCGTCAATGGCGGCCACATACATGCGGGCCGAGGCCATGAGCAGTCGCGGTCCGGCCGTGGGCCTCGCCCCCGGAGCGAAACCGGCGCAGTCGACGCCCGGCCCCGTATCGCTCATCCCTCCGGCCCCCGCAGCGCCCGTACCCGCCCCGGCGCGCCCCCCGTCGACTCCCGTTCCACGTAACTCGTGCGGAGCGTGTGGCGGCGCGGACGGGTCGCCGAGCCGTTGATCCGGCGTACCAGGATGTCCGCCGCGAGACCGCCCAGTTCCTGCACCGGCTGGCTGACCACGCTCAGGCGGGGGCGGACGAGGGTGGCCCACTCCGCGTCGTCGAAGCCGATGACGGAGACGTCGTCGGGGATGCGGGCGCCGAGGTCGAGCAGGGCGTCCAGGGTGCCGAGCGTGGCCACGTTGTCCGTCGTGAAGAGCGCGGTGGGCCGGTCGTCGCCGGTCATCAGCTCCAGGACGACGGAGCGGGCCCAGGCCCGGTCGTAGCCGGTGTGCCGGATGACCTCAGCGCCGCGCGGGATGCCCGCCGCGCGCAGGGCCTGCCGGTAGCCGGTGAGGCGCTCGGTCGTGGTCCAGATGTCCGCGCCCGGCGCCAACTGCCCGGAGGTGGCGTCGGCGGTGGCGGAGGTGATGACGCCGATGCGGGTGTGCCCGGCGTCGGTGAACCGGGTGACGGCGGACTTGGCCGCGCCCCGGTTGTCGACCACGACGGTGTCGAGCGCGGCGCCGCCGAGGGCGCGGTCGAGGAGGACGACCGGGATGCCCGAGGCGACGGCCTTGTCGAGGTGTTCGTGGTCGGCGGCGGCGGGCGCGACGACCAGGCCGTCCACGCGCCGCTCGATGAAGAGTTGCGTGGCGGCCTTCTCGGTCGCGCCGTCCTCGTCGCTGTTGGCGAGGACCACCTGGAAACCGGCCTTCGCCGCGATGTCGCTGACGCCGCGCACCGCACGGGCGAAGTACGCGTTCTCCACGTCGGCGACGATCACTCCGAGCGTGTGCGTGCGTCCGCTGATCATGCTGCGGGCCACCGCGTTGGTGCTGTAGCCGAGTTCGGCTGCGGCGGCGAGGACGCGTTCCCGGGTGGCCGCGCTGGCCGAGCCGTAGCCGCCGAGGACGCGGGCGGCGGTGGCCTGTCCGACGCCGGCGTGCCGGGCGACGTCGGGGATGGTGACGCGACGCGGCGGCCGTGCGGTGTTCGACATGGGCGGTCTCTCGCGGGGACGGCTCGGCGGACGCCGAGGGAACGGTCGGTGAAATCCGCCTCCATCCAACCATTGACGGAGGGCAACAGCCGATGGGTAAGGTACGAGCAGATTGGTAACGTTATCAAAAACCGGTCGGCGGCTCTCCCTGCCCGTGTCCGACCGGCCACCCTCCCCTGTCCTCCCCGGGCCGACCACGGCATGCCCGCGTCCACGGTCGCCCCGGCTCCTCGTCCCGAACACCGGAGGTACCACGGATGGCACCCGACACCCTCTCGCCGCCACCGGCCGCAGAACCGGCCATCACCCTCGTCGACGTGGTCAAGTACTTCGACGGGGCCGGCGCCCGGGACACCGCCGTCGTCCGCGGCGTCGACCTCTCCATCGGCGAGGGCGAGTTCTTCTCCCTGCTCGGCCCCTCCGGCTGCGGCAAGACCACCACCCTGCGGATGATCGCCGGGTTCGAGGAGCCGACCAGCGGCCAGATCCTGCTGCACGGCCGCGACATGGTCGGCGTACCGGCCAACAAGCGCGACATCAACATGGTGTTCCAGTCCTACGCGCTGTTCCCGCACCTGAGCGTCGCCGACAACGTGGCGTTCGGACTGCGCCGCAAACGCGTCCCCAAGGACGAGATCCGCGACCGCGTCGAGAAGATCCTGCACACCGTCGAACTCGCCGACAAGGCCGACCGCCGCCCCCGCCAGCTCTCCGGCGGCCAGCAGCAACGGGTCGCGCTCGCCCGCGCCCTGGTCAACCGGCCCCGCGCGCTCCTCCTCGACGAACCCCTCGGCGCCCTCGACCTGAAGCTGCGCCAGTCCATGCAGCTGGAGCTGAAGCGGATCCAGCGCGAGGTGGGCATCACCTTCATCTACGTCACGCACGACCAGGCCGAGGCCCTGACCATGTCCGACCGGATCGCGGTGATGAACAACGGCCTGGTCGAACAGGTCGCCCCGCCCCGCGAGGTCTACGAGCGGCCCGCCACCGCGTTCGTCGCCGGGTTCATCGGCACCTCCAACCTGATCGGTGGGCGCCTGACCTCCGTGGACGGGGACGGCGGCACCGTCGACCTCGGCGACGGCCAGCGCCTCGCGGTCCCGATCGAGGACAAGGACCACCGGGCGGGGGCGCGGGTCGAGATGACCGTGCGCCCCGAGAAGATCACGCTGACCACCGGCCCCGCCGACACCGCGAGCCGCGTGCGCGGCACCGTCCGCGAGGTGGTCTACCTCGGCACCTCCACCAGCTACACCGTGGACACGGACGCGGGCGTCGAGATGACGGTCTTCCAGCCCAACGACGGCACCGCCCTCGTCTTCCCCGAACGCGGCGACACCGTCTGGCTGTCCTGGGCCGCCGGCCACTCCTATCTGCTCTCCACCGCGCCCGCCGCCGCGGACACGGCCCCCGTCTCCCTCACCTCGCGCTGACCGACGACAGGCAGACCACCACCATGCCCGAGCACTCCACCCCGTTCGCGCCCCGGCCGCGCGGACTCACCCGGCGCGGCCTGCTGCGCGCCGCGTTCGGCGCCGCCGCGCTCGCGCCGCTCGCCGCGTGCAGCGTCCCCGGCGCCCGGGTCCACGTACCCACCGGCAAGGCGGAGATCGCCGCCGCCGTCCACGACTTCTGGGACGGGAAGAAGAAGTCCGGCAAGATCGACTTCGTCAACTACACGCAGTACATCGACGTCGACCCCGCCGACCAGAGCAAGCACCCGACCCTGGACGCCTTCACCCGCGAGTCCGGCACCAAGGTCTCCTACCACGAGCTGATCGACGACAGCGCCTCCTGGTTCGGCAAGATCCAGCCCGAGTTCGCCTCCGGGCAGGGCATCGGCTACGACCTGATGGTCGTCGGCGGGGACAGCTACCTCACCAAGTACATCGAACTGGGCTACCTCGCCCCGCTCGACCACAGCCGGCTCCCCACCTTCGCCCGGCACGGCGGCGCCGTGTTCAAGAACTCCTCCTTCGACCCCGGCAACGTCTACACCGTGCCCTGGCAGTCCGGCATGACCGGCATCGGATACGACCCGGCGCAGGTCGGGCGGAAGATCACCAGCTGGCAGGACCTGCGCGACCCCAAGCTGCGCGGCAAGATCGGCATGTGGAACGACGCCGTGCAGATGGGCAACGTCGGCCTCCTCGCCATCGGCGTGAACCCCGAGACCTCCACCCACGCCGACTGGCGCAAGGCGGCGGCCTGGCTGCGCGAGCAGCGCGACGCGGGCATGGTCCGCTCCTACTCCACCGCCACGTACCAGTCCTCGCTGCAACGCGGTGACCTGGCCGCCTCGCTCGTCTACTCGGGCGACGTGTTCCAGGCCAACCAGAGCGGTTCGCAGCTGGAGTTCGTCATCCCCGACGAGGGCGGTCTGCTCTGGACCGACAACCTGTGCATCCCCTCGTCCGCGTCCCACCCCGTCGACGCCCTCGCCTACATGGACTACGTGTACCGGCCCGAGGTCGCCGCGAGGATCAGCGAGACCGTGCAGTTCGTCTGCCCCGTCCCCGGCGCCCAGCAGGTCATCGCCGAGCACGCGGCCGCCGCCACCGGCAAACGGCGCACCGTCCTCGACGCCCTCAGCACCAGCCCCCTCGTCTTCCCGACCGAGGCCGACCAGAAGAAGCTGCGCCGCCTGCGGGTGCTCGACAAGGAGGAGGAGAAGCAGTGGAACAAGCTGTTCGAGCCGATCTACCAGGCGTGAGCCCGAGCCGGAAGCGGCGGCCCCGCCGCGCGGGCGCGCTGGCCCCCTACTGGATGATCCTGCCGGGCTGGCTGTGGCTGGCCGCCTTCTTCATCATGCCCGTCATCGTCATGGTCTCCCTGTCGCTCCAGACCGGCGACTTCATCGAGGGCTTCCGCCAGACCTTCCACTTCGCCACCTACGCCGACGTGATCAGCACCTATCACGTGCAGTTCCTGCGCTCCCTCGGCTACGGCGCCGCCGCCACCGCCGCCTGCGCGCTGATCGGCTACCCGGTGGCGTACTGGATCGCCTTCCGGGCGGGCCGCCACAAGTCGGTCTTCCTCTTCCTGATCCTGCTGCCGTTCTTCGTCTCGTTCGTCATCCGCACCCAGTCCTGGAACGTCGTGCTCGCCGACCACGGCGTCCTGCTCGGCCCGCTCAAGGACGCGGGGCTGCTCCCGGCCGACTTCCACCTGCTGGCGACGCCGTACGCGGTGATCGGCGGGCTCACCTACAACTTCCTGCCGTTCATGGTGCTGCCGGTGTACGTCGCCCTGGAGCGGGTCGACCCCAAGGTCGTCGAGGCCTCCACCGACCTGTACGCCTCCCGCGCGGGCACCTTCCTGCGCGTGGTCCTTCCGCTGTCGCTGCCCGGTGTCTTCGCGGGGGTGCTGCTTACCTTCGTGCCCGCCTCCTCCGACTACGTCAACGCGGCGATCCTGGGCGGCCCCTCGACCACGATGATCGGCAACATCATCCAGTCCCAGTACTTCACCAACCTCGACTACCCCAGCGCCGCCGCGCTCTCCTTCGTCCTCATGGGCGCGCTGCTGCTTGCCGTGTTCACCTACGCCCGCGTCCTGGGCACCGAGGACGTCCTGGAGGCGGCCGCGCGATGACCACGTCCACCGTCGCGCCCGCCGCGACCCCGCCACGCCCCGCCGCGCGCACCCGGGTGCGCCGCCGCCCGACCCTGACCGTGTGGACGGTCCTGGTCCTGCTCTGGCTGCTTTCACCGATCGCCGTGATGATCCTGTTCGGCTTCAACGACACGCACAGCAAGGTGAACTTCACCTGGCAGGGCTTCACCCTCGACTGGTACCGGCACCTGTTCGCCATCCCCAACCTGACGTCCGCGCTGGTCAACAGCCTCACGATCGCGCTGATCGTCGCCGTCGTCGCCACCCTGTTCGGCACCCCGATCGGCCTTGCGCTCGGCCGCTACCGCTTCCGCGGCCGGGGCTCGGTCGACCTGCTGTTGTTCGCGGCGATCGCTGCCCCCGAAATCGCCCTGGGCGCCGCCCTGTTGTCGCTGCTCATCGTGCTCGGCGTACCGCGCGGCTACTGGACGGTCGTCCTCGCCCACGTGGCGTTCTGCATCCCGTACGTCGCCATCACCGTACGGGCCCGGATGGCGGGCCACGACCCGACGCTCGAGGAGGCGGCGCGCGATCTGGGAGCAGGGCCCTGGACGGCGTTCCGCCTGGTCACCCTCCCCACCCTGCTGCCCGGTGTGGCCTCCGGCGCCCTGCTCTGCTTCGTCCTGTCCGTCGACGACTACATCATCACCAGCTTCAACGCCGGCCGTACGGTCACGTTCCCGCTGTGGGTCTACAGCGCCAGCCGTACCGGCGTGCCCCCGCAGGTCAACGTCATGGGAACGCTGATCTTCGTCGGCGGTCTGATCATCGCCGGGGCGAACGTCCTGTTCTCCCGGCGCCGCGCGGCCTGACCGAACCGGTCCCCGCGCCCCTGAGAAACACCCCTCCACCCTCGAAGGAACCTTCACCGTGCTCAAGTTCAACGAAGCCGAGTTCGTCGCCCAGACGGAGAGCCTCGTGGCACTCCGCCCGCAGATCGAGGAGCTGGTCGACCGGCTCGTCGACGACGGCTACGACAACGTCCTCCTCGTCGGCGCCGGCGGCACCTACGCGCAGATGTGGCCCTACGAGCACCTCGCCCGCCGCACCTCGGCCCTCCCGGTCCGCGCCGCCATCGCCGCCGAACTGGCCGTCTCCGGCGACGCCCTCCTCGGCGAGCGCACCGTCGCCGTCTTCACCTCCGTCTCCGGCACCACCGAGGACAGCCTGCGCGCCATCGACCACTGCAAGTCCCGCGGCGCCCACACCGTCGGCTTCACCGGCATCGCCGACTCGCCGGTCGCGCAGAACGTCGACACGGCGCTCATCTCCGCGCCGAAGGCCTGGCCCTTCGACGTACAGATGCTGCTGTTCATGGGCCGGCTGCTGTCCCGTCGGGGCGAGTTCGAGGGCTACGAGCGGCTCGCGGACGAGCTGGCCGCCCTCCCCCGCGTCCTCGTGGACGTCTCACGCCAGGCGGAGCCGGTCGCGGAAGCCTTCGCCAAGGCCCACAAGGACAACGACTACCACTTCCTCATCGGCGGCGGGAACCTGTGGGGATTCACCTACCTGTACTCCATGTGCATCCTCGAGGAGATGCAGTGGCTGCGCACGACGCGCGTGCACAGCGCGGAGTTCTTCCACGGCTCCCTCGAACTGCTTGAGGAGGACACCAGCGTGATCCTCTTCCAGGGTGAGGACGAGACGCGGCCGCTCACCGACCGCGCCGAGTCCTTCGCCAAGCGGGTCTCCAAGGACGTCACCGTCTTCGACACCCGCGACTACCCGCTCGACGGCATCAGCCCGGAATTCCGCGGCCTGCTCTCCCCGCTGGTCATGGACACCGTGATGGACCGGGTCAGCAAGCACCTGGAGCGCGTCCGGGACCACTCGCTCGACCTGCGCCGCTACTACCGCGTCATGGACTACTGACCGGCTCGACGGTTCGTCCCCCTCGTCCATCCCTCCAGCGCGCCGGTGCCGCCCGGCCGGCCCCCGCGCGCCGCCGGCGGGCGCCGCGCGCGCGCGCGGCGCGCCCGCCCCCCCCGGGGCTGTCGGTGTTCGGCCCCCACCCC